>CALSBD010000053.1:0-10435 GCA_943373055.1 Rhizobium sp. Q54 | reverse complement strand
GCCGGCAATATTGGGTCCTTGATGAACACGTTGTGCACGCATCGTCCCGGGGGCGGCAGCTTGACCTATGCCCAGTTGGGGTACTGCTGACGATTTCGGGTGTTCTTCACGCACCTGACATACATCATATTGATGGAAGGCGGCCTCATGGGGCCGCCTTTTTTGTGGGCCGTCCTTTTTTGTGGGCCGCCTGGGGCGCCTCGCCTCAAAAGCGGGTGCGCGCTTTCAAGGCGGCCGACAAAGTGCCTTCGTCGAGATAATCAAGCTCGCCGCCGACCGGCACGCCATGGGCGAGCCGGGTGACCGCGATTGGCCCGGCGTCGGTGACGACTTGGCTCAACAGGTCGGTGATGTAATGGGCGGTCGTTTGGCCTTCCACGGTGGCGTTGATCGCCAGGATCACCTCGCGCACCGCGCCGGATCGACAGCGCTCGATGAGCGGCGTGATCGCCAGATCATCGGGGCCGATGCCATCAAGCGGGGAGAGCACCCCGCCCAACACATGGTAGCGCGCGTTTGTCGCGCCGGCGCGCTCCAGGGCCCACAGGTCGGAGACGTCTTCCACGACCACCAATGTCGCACCGTCCCGCCGCTCGTCGCGGCAGATGGTGCACGGGTCGACGGTGTCGACATTGCCGCACACCGAGCACACGCCGACCCGTTCGGCGGCGCGCGCGGTCGCCTCGGCGAGCGGCTCCAAAAGCTCGGATTTGCGCTTGATGAGGTGCAGCGCCGCGCGGCGCGCCGAGCGCGGGCCAAGACCCGGCAAGCGCGCCAACAACTGGATCAGCTTTTCAATCTCAGGACCCGCGACGCGCTTGGCCATGGTGGGTGCCGTCGTGCGCCAACTAGAACGGCAGCTTCATGCCGGGCGGCAGCTGCAGGCCTCCGGTCACCTCGGCCATCCGCTTTTGCAGCTCGGTTTCCAGCTTGGCGCGGGCATCGGCGTGGGCGGCGACAATGAGATCTTCCAGGATCTCCTGTTCGCCCGGCTGCATCAGCGAGGGATCGATCTTGAGCGCGGCCAGTGCGCCCGCACCGGTGACGGTGACCGACACCAAGCCACCGCCGGAAGCGCCGCTGACTTCCAGGTTGGCGAGCGAGGCCTGCATGTCCGCCATCTTGGACTGCATTTCCTTCGCCTGCTTCATCATCTTCATGATGTCCATGAATTCATCCTTTCTCAGTCTTGGGTCGTGTCCAACGCCATACCAATGGGTCGGACCTCGCGGATAGGATCGCAGATCAATCCTCATCCTCGTCGGGCGGCGCGGTGTGGTCGAAGGGGACGGCGGTCTCGGTGGGGCCGCTGGTGAGGCCAGGGTCGGTGTCCTCGGTCACGGTCACACGAACGTCGACCACCTGCGCGCCGGGGAAGCGGGCGAGCACGGCGGCAACCAGCGGGTCGGCGCGCGCATCGTCCATCAGACGGGTCTGTGTGGTGGCGCGGGTTTCGGCCAGCGTCTCGCCACCGGTCTCGCGGGAGACGACGACGAGCCAGCGCTGGCCGGTCCAATCGGTCAGCTTGCGGCCGAGTTCACCGGCGAGATCCGTTGGCGCGTCCTTGGTGAGGGCGACCTCGATGGTGCCGGTCGGATCGAACCGGATCGGCCGCACCTGTCGCTCCAGCGCGGTCTTGAGGCGAATGTCGCGCTTCTCGCCGGCAAGCGCGGCGGCTTCGGCGAGCGAGCGCAAGGCGATCACGGGGCGATCGGGGGCTTGTGGAGCCGGCGGTGCGGCGGGCGCCGGCGTCAAGCTCGCCATGGCGCCGCCACCACCGGGTCCCATGCGGCCCCCGGACACGACCGACAAGGTTTCGAAGCCACCCGGGCGGCGGGCCATGTCGGCGCGTCCGCCCCCACCTGTGCCACCATTAGGGCCCCCACCGCGCGGGGCGCCGCCGTCTTCGGTCAGCTTGCGCACCGCTTCGTCGGGCGTGGGCAGGTCGGCCGCATAGGCGATGCGCACCAGCACCATTTCAGCCGCCGCATAGGGCTTGGGCGCGTTCTTGACCTCGTCGTGGCCCTTGAGAAGCATCTGCCAGGCACGCGAGAGCACCTTGATGCTGAGCGCCGCGGCAAAGGTGGCGCCGCGGGCGGCCTCGTCGGGCGTGGCTGCCGCATCCGCCGCGCTGTCGGGCACGAGCTTCAAGCGCGTGACGAAATGGGTGAACTCGGCCAGATCGGCCAGCACCACCAAGGGGTCGGCGCCGATCGTGTATTGCGCACGCAGTTCGCCCAGCGCGGTGGCGATATCGCCCTTCATGAGGGCCTCGAACAGATCGATCACGCGTGAGCGATCGGCGAGGCCGAGCATGTCGCGCACGGTGGCCGCGTCGATGTGCCCGGTAGAGCCATGGGCGATGGCTTGATCGAGCAAGGACAGGCCGTCGCGCGCTGAGCCTTCGGCGGCGCGTGCGATCAGGCGCAACGCATCGTCGTCGATGGAGACGCCCTCGGCGGCGATCACCTTGGCGAAGTGCCGCTTCAACAGCTCCGCGTCGATCCGGCGCAAGTCGAAGCGCTGGCAGCGCGACAGCACGGTGATCGGCACCTTGCGGATCTCGGTGGTCGCGAAGATGAACTTCACGTGCTCGGGCGGCTCCTCCAGCGTCTTCAGCAAGCCGTTGAAGGCGGCGGTGGAGAGCATGTGAACTTCGTCGATAATGTAGACCTTGGTGCGCGCCGACACCGGCTTGTAGCGCGAGGCCTCGATGATCTCGCGAATGTCGTTGATGCCGGTGTGCGAGGCGGCGTCCATCTCAATGACATCGACGTGGCGGCCCTCGATGATCGCCTGGCAGTGCACACCCAGCTTGGGCATGTGAATTGTCGGACGCTCGACCTCGCCGGGGATGAGATAGTTGAGCGCGCGCGCCAGGATGCGCGCCGTCGTCGTCTTGCCCACGCCGCGCACGCCGGTCAGCATGTAAGCCTGATGGATGCGACCGGTCTCGAACGCGTTGGAGAGCGTCTGCACCATCGGTTCTTGGCCGATCAGATCGTCGAATGTGGAGGGGCGATACTTGCGGGCAAGCACGCGATAGCCCGTCGCGGCGGCGCTCGGCCGGGCGGGGGCATCCGCGATGAGCGGCAGACCGGCTTCGGACTCGGCGGGGCCGTCCATGGGCCGTGGTCTCCCATCATCGAGAAGGTCCAAGGAGGGATCGTGGGCCGTATGGCCCCGATCCGCGCCCGCCAAACCCGGCGGGTGCGAAGTGGGAGGCTGACAAGCGACCCGCGCTCGACTCACATGGGCTGCTTCCTTCCGGACCTGACCCGATCGGCGAGTGGCAACGTCCACCGCCAACCTCCCGGCCCCTATATGGCAAATCGCGCCCCAGGCAGCAAGGGCGGTGACGGTCGCATTGTGTGACGCCCGCTTCAGACCTTGGTGGGTATCGACGACCGGTTCATCGCGCGATCACGAAGGGCGGGATTGCGCGATGAACCGAGATCGCTATGGTGCGCGCGACTTTTGAGGGCCGGCGTGACCGGCGGAGGCTTCCCCCCATGGCAGATACCCGCTTCGACGTTCTCACCATCGGCAATGCGATCGTCGATATCATCGCCCGCGCGGAGGACGATTTCCTGATCGCGCAGAAGATGGTCAAGGGGTCAATGACGTTGATCGATACCGAGCGGGCAGTCAGCCTTTATGCGGCGATGGGGCCGGCCATTGAGATTTCGGGCGGATCGGCGGGCAATACGGCGGCCGGGGTCGCCTCGTTCGGCGGGCGCTGCGCCTATTTCGGCAAGGTGGCCAACGATCATCTGGGCGGCGTGTTCGCCCATGATATCCGCGCGATCGGCGTGACCTATCAAACCGCCATGCTGGAAAACGCCGAGCCGACCGCGCGCTCCATGATCCTGGTGACGCCCGATGGCGAGCGCACCATGAACACGTATCTGGGCGCCAGCACCGCCTTGTCACCGGCCGATATCGACGCCGAGATCGTCAAAGGGGCGGCGATCACCTACATGGAAGGCTATTTGTGGGATCCGCCCAAGGCCAAGGAGGCGTTCCGCCAAGCCGCCGCGATCGCCCACGCGGCCGGTCAGCTGGTCGCCATCACGCTGTCGGACTCGTTCTGCGTGGACCGTTACCGCGCCGAGTTCTTGGACCTCATGCGGTCAGGCACGGTTGATATCGTGTTCTCCAACGAGAGCGAGTTGCACGCGCTTTATGAGACGGCCGACTTTGCCACCGCGCTCAATGCCTTGCGCCAGGATGTGAAGATGGCGACCGTCACCCGCTCCGAAAAGGGCTCGCTGGCCGTGCGCGGGGCGGAAACCGTCGAGGTGCCCGCGGTCGCCATCGAGCAGCTGGTCGACACCACCGGCGCGGGCGATCTTTATGCCTCGGGTTTCCTGTTTGGGCTGGCGCGGGGCGAGGACTTGCGCATTTGTTGTGAGCTCGGCTGCCTCGCGGCCGCCGAGGTGATCACCCATTTGGGCGCCCGGCCGGAAAAGAACTTGGCCGATCTCGCGCGCCAAAGCGGATACATGGTGTGAGCCGGCCGGTGGCCGTTGGCAATCGGGCGCGCCATCCCTATGTGACGACGACGTGACCCCTGCCGAGGACGGCCCCTTTCCATGACCGAGTTTTCCCCGCGTGAGATCGTCTCTGAGTTGGACCGCTACATTGTCGGTCAAAAGGACGCCAAGCGCGCGGTAGCGATCGCGCTGCGCAATCGCTGGCGTCGGCAACAATTGGAAGGGCCTCTCAAGGACGAGGTCAGCCCGAAAAACATCTTGATGATCGGTCCGACAGGTGTCGGCAAGACGGAGATATCCCGTCGCTTGGCAAAGCTTGCCAACGCGCCGTTCCTCAAGGTGGAGGCCACCAAGTTCACGGAAGTGGGCTATGTCGGCCGCGACGTGGATTCCATCGTTCGCGATCTCGTCGAGGTCGCCATCGGCCTCATCCGCCAGAAAAAGCGCGAGACGGTGAAGGCGAAGGCGCATCTGGCCGCCGAGGACCGGGTGCTCGACGCGCTGGTGGGCAAGTCGGCCTCGCCGGCCACCCGCGACAGCTTCCGCACCAAGCTGCGCGGCGGCCTGATGGACGACAAGGAAATCGAGGTCGAGATGGCGACCGGCACCGGTCTGCCGCAGTTTGAGCTGCCCGGCATGCCCGGTGGGATCGGCGTGATGAACCTGTCCGACATGCTCGGCAAGGCGCTCGGCGGCCAGAAGAAGATCCGCCGCGTCACCGTGCGCGACAGCTATGAGATGCTGATCGCCGAGGAGAGCGACAAGCTCATCGACCAGGACGCCATCACGCTTGAAGCGCTCAAGGCGGTGGAAGAAAACGGCATCGTGTTTCTCGACGAGATCGACAAGATCACCGCGCGCGACGGGCGTTCGGGTGCCGACGTCTCACGCGAGGGCGTGCAGCGCGACTTGTTGCCGCTCATTGAGGGCACGACGGTCGCCACCAAGTATGGGCCGGTGAAGACCGACCATGTCTTGTTCATCGCGTCGGGGGCGTTCCATGTGGCAAGCCCCGCCGACTTGCTGCCGGAGTTGCAGGGCCGCTTGCCGATCCGGGTGGAACTGAAGCCGCTCGGCAAGGACGATTTCCGCCGCATCCTGACGGAGACCGAGGCGTCCCTCATCAAGCAGTATGTGGCGCTGATGGCGACCGAGGGCGTGACGCTCGATATCACCGACGACGCCATTGACGAGATCGCGGGGCTGGCGGTGGAGATCAACTCCACGGTGGAAAACATCGGCGCCCGTCGCCTGCAAACCGTGATGGAGCGCATCCTCGACGAGATTTCCTTCTCCGCCACCGATCGCTCCGGCGAAACCGTCAAGGTCGACGCCGACTATGTGCGCGACCAAATCGGCGATCTGGCGAAGAACGTGGATTTGTCGCGGTTTATTCTGTGAGGGGTGAAAGCGCGGGCGGTGGCGGATCGTCGCCTCCGGCTCGCCTCGCAGCCTCCCCGGACCCGCGCCCCGCTCATCCCTCGCACACCGACGCGGTCTTTTCGGTCGGGGAGACGAAGGGAAGCGGTTTCGACGTCATCAGCGCCCATCCCCAACCTACCTGGCACTTCATCTCGCCCCGGTGGGGCAAGTGTGATCAAGTGGGGGTCCCTCGATCCTTCAAGAGTGCGACCCCGATTCGATGCCGTTTTCTTTTCCTTCCTCGCTTGGCGTCACGCTGGTGGCCGGCGGTGCGGTGGTGGCCGTGGTCGCGCCGGCGGCCGAGCGGGTGGTGGTGTGCCTGTTTGATGCCGCCGGTGACGAGGAAACCAGCCGGCATCTTCTGAGCGATCGGCAGGGCGATCTGCATGTCGGCTTCGTGCCGGGCCTGGTCGCGGGCACGCGTTATGGGCTCAGAGCCGATGGGCGTGGCCGTTTTCATGATCCGGCGAAGCTGCTTGTCGACCCGTATGCGACCCGGCTCGACAGACCGTTTCGCCTCGTGCCGGAGCTGGCGCGCCCGCGCGCGGATGCGATCGACACCGCGCCGGTGATGCCCAAGGCGATCGCGGAGGCGCCGGGCCGCCCGATGCCGCGCGCGTCCCGGCTCGACCCCGCCGAGCGGGTGATTTACGAAATCTCCGTGCGCGCCCACACGCGGCTTCATCCCGACGTGCCCGAGGACCTGCGCGGCACGCTGGGGGCGCTTGCCCATCCCGCGGTTATTGACCGTCTGCGCGCGCTGGGGGTCACGACGCTTGAACTCATGCCGCTTCACGCGGCGATTGATGAGCGGCATTTGCCAGCCCTCGGGCTCACCAACGCGTGGGGCTATAATCCGGTCGCTTTCCTCGCCCCGGACCCCCGCTTGGTGCCCGGCGGCATGGATGAAGTGCGACAGACGCTGTCGGCGTTGCATGAGGCCGGCTTCGAAGTCCTTCTCGACGTCGTCTTCAACCACACTGGCGAGAGCGACGCGCTGGGGCCGACGCTCTCCTTGCGGGGGCTCGATGAAGCTGCCTATTTCCGGTTCAACGGTGACGCGCTTGATAATGTGACGGGCTGCGGCAACACGCTCGCGCTCGATCGACTGCCTGCGCTGCGCCTGACCATGGACGCGCTGCGCCACTGGGCGCTGGCGGGGTTTGATGGGTTCCGGTTTGATCTGGGCAGTGTGCTTGGCCGAACGGAGGCCGGCTTCAGCCCGCACGCACCCTTGCTGCAAGCCCTGGCGCAAGACCCCGTGCTGTGCGACCGGGCGCTGATCGCCGAGCCATGGGATATCGGGCCGGGCGGCTATCAGCTGGGGGGGTTCGCCGCGCCGTGGCTTGAGTGGAACGATCGCTATCGCGATGACGTGCGGCGGTTCTTCCGCGGTGATCATGGCGCGCGCTCGGCGCTGGCGACGCGGCTTGCCGGGTCGACGGATCTGTTCCAGGCCGGATACCGGCGGCCAACGGCAAGCGTCAATTTCATCGCCGCCCATGATGGCTTCACGCTCAGCGATCTCGTCACCTATCGCTTTAAGCGCAACCTGGCCAATGGCGAAGCCGGCCGCGACGGCACTGACGAGAGCCATTCGTGGAACCATGGCGTCGAGGGGCCGACCGATCGGGCGGAGGTCCTGTCGGCGCGGGCGCGTGACGCCCGGGCGCTGCTTGCGACCCTCTTTTTGGCGCGCGGCACGCCGATGCTGACGGCCGGCGACGAGTTCGGCCGCACCCAGGGCGGCAACAACAATGCCTATGCCCAGGACAATGAGACCACATGGCTTGACTGGGCGCGCGCGGATCAGGATCGCGAACACTTCGTCCAAGCCTTGATCGCGCTGCGGCGCGCCCATCCGGTGGTTGGCGATGATCGGTTCCTCACGGGACAGCCCGAGCGGCTGGGCGGTGAGCCCGATGTCGCCTGGTACGATGTTCACGGTGAGCGGCTGGAGGGCGACGCCTGGCAGGCGGGCGACACGTCGCATCTCGTCATGGTGCTGACCGCCCCTGATGCGGCCGATGGGCCCGGTGAGCGGGTGGCGGTGACATTTCATGCCGGACACGGTGACCGGCCGCTCATCTTGCCGGCGCCGCGCGAGGGCTATTCCTGGCGGCTGCGGCTCGATAGCGCGGCGGGCGATGCGCTCATTGACCGGGCCTATGAGAGCGGCGACCACGTGCCGGGTCGTGCGGTGCTGCTTCATGTCGAGCGGGCTGATCCGCGCGCGCGATCCCGGGCCCCCTCGGATGGCGCGGTCGGCCAGCTGGCCGAACTCGCGGGCATCGCGCCTGATTGGTGGAGCGTGGAGGGCCGGCACACGATCGTGAGGGTGGAGACGCAACGCGCGCTCTTGTCCGCCATGGGCCTGCGAACCGAGACGCTTGGCGATGTGGAAGAGCATCGCTATCGCCTGCTGGAACGGCGCCGTGCGCGCATGCTGCCGCCTGCTGCGGTGGTGGCGCAAACCGGCGGCGCGATCGATCTGTGGGTGCCGTCAACCGAGCTTGATCGGCCGATCCGGCTGCGCGCCGCGCTCGATGATGGCGGGGAGGCGGTGTTTGATGTTGTCCCCGGCCACCTGATTGAAACGGAGACCGCTCGCTTCGATGGCATCGAGCGCTCGCGGCGCCGCGTGCCGCTCGACGGACTGCCGATCGGCCGTCACACCTTGACGCAGGACGAAGCCGGCGTGTCGTCGGCGCTGTTGGTCGCGCCGCAGCGCTGCCGGTCGGCTGCCGAGCTGTTGCCCGGCGGACGTGGCACCGGCCTGTCGGCGCAGCTCTACACGCTCGTCGATCCCAATGACCAAGGCGTTGCGGACTTGAGCACGCTGGGCCGGCTTGCCGCGTTCGCCGGCGCGAACGGCCATGCGGTGCTCGGTGTCAATCCGCTGCACTGCCTGTTCCCGACCGACCGCAGCCGGGCGAGCCCTTATCATCCCAGCGACCGGGCCTTCATCGACCCGATGCTGATTGACATTGCCGCCGCCGCCGAGGCGCTCGGCGCGACGGACGTGCTGGCTTCGCTTGATGCGCTGGGGCCGGCGCTGGAGGCGGAACGGGCGCGGCGGCTCGTGGATTATCCGGCCGTGTGGGCGGTGAAGGATCGCCTGATCGACGGGCTTATGCAGGCGCTTGGGCAGCCTGGTGGCGATGACGCGCTGAGCGCGGACCTGTTTCGCTTCGCCCATGCGGGGGGAGCAGCCTTGGAGCGGTTCGCCCTGTTCCAAGCGATCAGCCGGATGGCCGGCACCACCGACCGGCGCCGCTGGCCGGAGGTATGGCGCGAGGTGGAAAGTGCGGAGCGCGAGCCCTTGCCGCCCGATTTCGAGGCCCTGGCCGAACGCGCCGTGTTTGAACAATGGGTGCTGGATCGCCAGCTGGGTGCCGCGGCCGCCAAAGGCGCGTCGGGCGGCCTGAGCCTCGGGCTCTATCGCGATTTGGCGGTGGGCCCGGCGCCCGATGGCGCGGAGGTGTGGCGCGCGCCCGAGGTTTATTTGCCCGGCTGCTCCATTGGCGCCCCGCCCGATCCGTTCTCCGCGACTGGCCAAGTGTGGAACTTGCCACCGATGGATCCGCTTGCGTTGGCGCGGACCGCCGGACGGGCGTTCGGCGATTTGGTCGCGGCCAATTTGCGCCACGCCGGCGCCTTGCGGATCGACCATGCCATGGGCCTGCAGCGGCTGTTTTTGGTGCCGGAGGGCGCGCCGGCAGGGGATGGGGCCTATGTGGCAATGCCGGCCGACATCTTATTCGCCTCGCTTGCCTTGGAGAGCCACCGCGCCGACGCGCTCATCGTGGGTGAGGACCTGGGCACCGTGCCCGAAGGCTTTGCCGAGCGGATGGCCGAGCGCGGCGTCCTGTCGACGCGGGTTGTTTTGTTTGAGCGGCACGGGCTCGGCTTCACGCCGCCCGAGCGTTATCGCGCCGACGCGGTTGCCTGCTTTACGACCCATGACCTTCCCACGGTTGCCGGCTGGCGGCAGGCGCGCGACGCGTGGCTTGAGCAGGAGCTTGGCCGCATCGACGAGGAGGAAGCGCGCGCGCGGGCTCGCACGCGGGAGGATGAGGTGACGGCGTTTTTGTCCGCGGCCGGGGCCTCCGCGCATGACGAGATGGTGGAGGTGACCGAGCGGTTCCTTGCGCGCACGCCGTGTGTGCTGTCGTTGACGCAAGTCGATGATCTGGCGGGCGAAACCGAACCGGTCAATGTGCCGGGCACGGATCGGGAGCATCCCAATTGGCGTCGGCGGTTGGATTGGCGCATTGAGGGATAGGGAAGCTGCGGCAGCTCGTCGCGGTCTCTTGCTCGGCCCTGGGCTAAAGCTATGTGCACACCCGACAAACGACCGTTTGGGCATGGGCAATTGGGCGCAAACGAGCGTCCAGCGCTTGTCAAGGCGGCTCGCTTCGACTAGACCCGCAACGACTTGGACCCTCGCGGGATTTCGGGGTGATCGGCGTGAGCCGGACCGTGAGGGTGTCGACCAGGCGACAGGAAGGCGAGGG
>CALSBD010000052.1:0-10558 GCA_943373055.1 Rhizobium sp. Q54 | reverse complement strand
CAGCCCCGTCGGCTACCGCTTGCCGCTTGGCTCGCTGCCGCACATTCCGCCGTCGTCCTATCCCTATGTGGTGCCGCAAGACACCATGATGCCGCGCGGCGAGCTGCCGGATCCCGATGAAATGGCGCAAGGCTTCCGCCGGGTGCCTGGCGGGGCGGGCGCCCGCGAGCGGCAAGATCAGGTCGAGCAAGACCTGACCGACATGATGACCGTGCGCACCGCGCTGGCCGTGGAGCCGCGCGACGGACGGCTGTGCGTCTTCATGCCCCCGACCGAGACACTCGAAGACTATCTGGAGCTCGTCGCCGCCGTGGAGGCGACCGCCAGCGAACTCGGACTGCCCGTCCATGTGGAAGGCTATCCGCCACCGCATGATTGGCGCATCAACGTTATCAAGGTTACTCCCGACCCCGGCGTCATCGAGGTCAATGTGCAGCCCGCTGCCTCATGGCGGGAGTGCATCGACATCACCATGAAGCTCTATGAGGAGGCCCGGCTGTCGCGGCTGGGCACCGAGAAATTCATGATTGACGGGCGCCACACCGGCACCGGGGGTGGTAACCACGTCGTCATTGGCGGCGCCACCCCGTCCGACAGTCCGTTCTTGCGCCGTCCGGACCTATTGAAGTCGCTCGTCACCTATTGGCAGCGGCATCCCTCGCTCAGCTATTTGTTCTCCGGCCTGTTTATCGGCCCGACCAGCCAGGCGCCGCGTGTCGACGAGGCGCGCCATGACGGGCTCTATGAGCTCGAAATCGCGCTGTCGATGGTGCCCGCCCCTGGCCAAGGCATGGCGCCGCCGCCATGGCTCGTTGACCGGTTGTTCCGCAATCTCCTCGTTGACGTGACGGGCAACACGCACCGCTCGGAAATCTGCATCGACAAGCTGTTTTCGCCCGATGGCCCGACCGGCCGGCTTGGCCTTGTCGAGTTTCGCTCGTTCGAGATGCCGCCGGATGCACGCATGTCGCTTGCCCAGCAGCTCTTGCTGCGCGCGTTGATCGCCTGGTTCTGGCGCGAGCCGCAGGACGGGCCGCTGGTGCGCTGGGGCACCGCGCTGCACGATCGCTTCATGCTGCCGCATTTCGTGTGGGAGGATTTCCTCAGCGTGCTCGACGACTTGAGCCGCGCGGGCTACCCGGTCGATCCGGTCTGCTTCGAGGCGCAGCGCGAGTTCCGCTTCCCGTTCATGGGCGTCGTCGAGCATGGCGGCGTCAAGCTGGAGCTGCGCCAAGCGCTCGAACCGTGGAACGTGATGGGCGAGGAGGGCGCGATCGGCGGCACGGTGCGCTATGTCGACAGCTCAGTGGAGCGCCTGCAGGTCAAGGTCGACGGCTACAATCCGGCCCGTCACGTGGTCACATGCAATGGCCGCCGCGTGCCGATGACCTCAACCGGCACGCAAGGCTCCTTCGTGGCGGGCGTGCGCTACAAGGCGTGGCAGCCGGCCTCGGGCCTGCACCCGACCATCAAGGTGCACGCGCCGTTGGTGTTTGACGTGCTCGACACCTGGTCGAACCGGTCGCTGGGCGGCTGCGTGTATCATGTCGCCCATCCGGGCGGGCGTAGCTACGACACCTTCCCCGTCAACGCCTATGAGGCGGAGGCGCGGCGGCTTGCCCGGTTCCAGGATCATGGACATACGCCGGGCGTTGTGCGGGCGCCGACGGCGGAACCCACAAGCGAGTTCCCATTGACGCTTGATCTGCGCCGCTTGCCGTGATCGGCTTGGCGTGGGGCATTTGAGGGGTTGGGTGGTGGCGGACGGACGCGGCGCGTCGAAGCGACAGGGCGAGGCGGCACGGCGTGAGGCGGAGACGCTGGAAGCGCTGATCGGCGGCTACCGTCCGCTCACCGGCGCTTATGACGAGATGGCCGACCCGTCCGGCCAGCCGCGCACCCATTGGCAACCCTTCCTGAAGGCGCTTGCCGGGCTGGGCTCCGACGAAATCAGCCGCCGCTTTGATGCCGCCGACCGCTACATGCGTGACGCGGGCGTGTTCTACCGCGTCTATGACGGCGCGCAGGGCCGCGAGCGGCCCTGGCCGCTCAGCCACTTGCCGGTGCTGATCGATGCCGATGACTGGCAGCGCCTGTCCGGTGCGCTCGTCCAGCGCGCCGAGCTGCTCGACACTATCTTGCGCGATATCTACGGCCCAGCCCGCCTGGTTGCCGACGGCGTCCTGCCGGCCGCGGCGATCGCCGGCAGCCCGGAGTTCCTACGGCCCTTGGTGGGCACCTTGCCGCGCGGCGAGCGCTTCTTGCGCATCTATGCCGCCGATATCGGCCGTGGGCCCGATGGTCGCTGGTGGATCCTGTCCGACCGTGCGCAAGCGCCCTCAGGCGCGGGCTATGCGCTGGAAAATCGCATCGCCCTGTCGCGCGCGCTGCCGGAGAGCTACCGCGCGCTGGAGATCGAGCGGCTCGCCTCGTTCTTCCAGAGCTTCCGCTCCTCGCTCTCGTCGTTGGCGGGCCAAGGCTCCACCCGCGTCGGTTTGCTCACGCCGGGGCCCTATAACGAGACCTATTTCGAGCACGCCTATCTCGCCCGTTATCTCGGCTTCTTGCTGGTCGAGGGCGAGGATCTCAAGATCGTCGACGACCGGGTCCATCTGCGCACGGTCGGCGGATTGATGCCGATTGACGTCTTGGTGCGCCGGCTTGACTCCGACTTCGCCGATCCGCTCGAGCTCAACGTCGCCTCGCGCTTGGGCGTGCCGGGCTTGGTGCGCGCTATCAAGGCCGGGCAAGTGGCGCTTGCCAATGCGCTGGGCACCGGCGTCGTTGAAAGCCGCGCCTTAATGAGCTTCACGCCCGCGATCCAGCGCCACCTGTTTGGCGAGGACCTGTTGATGCCCAACATCGCCACCTGGTGGTGCGGGCAAAAGCGCGAGCGCGACCTCGTGCTTGATAATCTCGACGAGATGGTGATCGCCCCCGCCTTTGGCGTCGTGGTGCCCGGCGTGCTTGATCGCGGCCCGGTGCTGGGCGCGAGCCTGGATGGCGCCGAGCGCGCCCGGGTGATTGCCGCGCTGGAACACCGTGGCGCCGATTTCGTCGGCCAGGAGGTGGTCACCATCGGCACCACGCCGGTGTGGACCAACGGCCGGCTGGCGCCGAGCCCGATGGTGCTGCGCGCCTTTGTCGCCGCCAATGCCGACGGCGGCTGGACGGTGATGCCCGGCGGCTTCTGCCGGGTGTCGGACGGCAATGACGTGCGCGCCCTCTCCATGCAGGCGGGCGGTCGGTCATCGGATGTGTGGGTGATTTCGCACGGGCCGGTCGACCCGACCACGCTGTTGCCGGCGCCGGAATCCGTCAGCGTCAAGCGCCAGATCGGCTCGTTGCCGAGCCGCGCGGCCGACAACTTGTTTTGGCTTGGTCGCTACATGGAGCGCACCGACACCACGCTTCGGCTTTTGCGCGCCTATTTGAACCGCGCGGCGGAAGCCGACACCGCGACCCGCGACGCCACCTCGTCGCTGTTGGCGCTCCTGATGGCGTTTGGCACCTTGCCGCCCGAAAAGGGGCCGGACCGCCCCGCCGCGATTGGTCGCGCGGTGCTCACCGATACCGCCCGCGCCGGCTCGGCCGCCACCTTGACCAACCTCGCGCGCGGCGCCGCCGCGGCGATCCGCGAGCGGTTGTCGCCTGACGCCTGGCGCACGGTCACCGATCTTGCCGACCTCTTGGGCGCGGCCGCCCCGGCCATGGAGACGGAAGCCGACGCGCTCGACCGCGCCCATCAGGCGCTGCGGCTGAACGCGGCTTTCTCCGGTCTTGTGCAAGAAAACATGAACCGCCTGGTCGGCTGGCGCTTCTTGGATGTCGGTCGGCGCCTGGAGCGGGCGGTGCTGACCTGCCGCATCTTGCGCGCGCTCGCCGAGCCGCAAGCCACCACCGGCGTGCTCGACGCCCTGTTGGAGGTCGGCGACAGCCAGATCACCTATCGCCAGCGCTATGTGCTGGCGCCCGCCCGCGTGCCGGTGCTTGATCTTCTCTATCTCGACGTCAACAACCCGCGCTCGGTCGCCTTCCAGGCCGAGGCGCTGCGCGAGCATGTCGACCGGCTGCCGGGCACCGAAGTGGGCGACGTGCTCAATGACGGTCAGCGCATCGCGACGCGGCTTGCCGCCGAGCTGCGCGTGGCGGACGCGCGCGAAATCACCGCCGACCAGGTGTTTGAATCCGAGCGCGACCTGTTCCGCCTGTCGGATGCCATTTCGCTGCGCTACTTCGCGCTGCCCGGCCGGGTTCGGCGCGAATGGGAGGCGTGGACATGATCTATGAGGTGCGCCAAACCACGCGCTATACCTATGATCTGCCCGTCACGTCCGCCCGCCAGGTGGTCCGCCTCACCCCCGCCCATGGCGGTGGTCAAGAGCGCAAGTCCTATCATCTGGCGCTGTCGCTGCAGCCCGACGAGCAAACGACCGATGTCGACTTTTTCGGCAATCGGACCACCTATCTCACCTTCTCCGAGCCGTTCACCAAGCTCGACATCACCACCACCTCGATCGTCAGCGTCGACCGGCCGCCCCCACCCATGGCCGCGCTCACGCCCGCCTGGACCGAGATCGCCGAAGCCGCGCTGGCCGCCCGGGACCTGAGCCCGCGGTCGCCCGTTCACATGCTCTACGCCAGCCGCAAGGTGCCGCTGTTGCCCGCGCTGACGGCCTATGGCGCCCGCTCCTTCCCCGCGCCGTACACGCCCGTGCTGTCGGGCGCGCTTGATCTGATGGCGCGCATCAAAGCCGACTTCGCTTATGATCCCGAAGCGACCGACGTCACGACGCCCGTCGCCGAAGCGTTCGAGAAACGACGCGGCGTGTGCCAAGACTTCGCCCACATCATGATCTCGGCGCTGCGTGGCCTGGGTTTGCCGGCTGCCTATGTGTCGGGCTATTTGCGCACCTTGCCGCCACCGGGCAAGCCGCGCCTGGAAGGCGCCGACGCGACCCACGCCTGGGTCGAAGTGTGGTGCGGCGAGGCGACCGGGTGGGTGGCGCTGGATCCGACCAATGCGATGGTCGCCGGCCAAGACCACATCGTGATCGCCATTGGCCGCGACTATGCCGACGTCGCCCCTGTCGACGGCGTGATCGTCACCGCCGGGGGCCACGGCCTCGACGTGATGGTCGATGTCATTCCGCTCACCGAGGTCGGCAAACGCGTGAAGCTCGGCAAGCGCTGATGCCGCAGTCCCCCGAACAAGACGGGCGGTCCACTTCACGAGAAGCGCACGAACCCATCACGTGGGGTTTGCTTGCGCGTGATGGGCGGACATCCTATCTGGCTGCCAACCGGAGGATTGGACATGTTCCGCTTTTTGCTACGCGCTGTGGGTTTGTGGATTGTCGCGGCGGGCTTTGTGGCCGCGGTGATTGACGGCACCCGCTCGGTCGCCGCGTCGAGCCTGGTGCTCACGCCATTTGGCCAAACGTGGTATGAATTCTCGCCCTCCACGCTCAACGTGGCGCAGGCCGCGATCCAGCGCAACGTGGCGCCCTGGCTGTGGGATCCGGTGATCCAAAGCGCGCTTTTGGCGCCCACCGCGCTGGTTTTGATGGGCTTGGGGGTCCTAGTGATGCTCCTGGGCACCAAGCGGCGGCGCGCTTACGAGCCTCAAGAGGCGTGAGCCTTGCCCCCGCCCGCCGACGCGGGCATGATTCGGTTCGAACAAGAGACATCGACCGGCCGCCGATGAGCGCTGGTGGGGATGTCGGGAGAGACGACGATGGTGTTTCTGTTCAACTTCCTCAACAACAAGCTCAACATCATTCCGCCGGCCGAGGCGTTGCCGGGGCGCGCCAACACGCTGCCCACCGCGGAGCGCCACTTCGTCAACGGCCGACCGCTCAAGGGGCCGTATCCGGACGGCCATGAGGTCGCCTATTTTGGTCTGGGTTGCTTCTGGGGCGCGGAGCGCAAGTTCTGGCAGATGGGCGACGGCATCTTCGTCACCGCCGTCGGCTATCAAGGCGGCCACACGCCCAACCCGACCTATCAAGAGGCCTGCTCGGGCATGACGGCGCACACCGAGGCGGTGATGGTCGTCTTTGATCCCACCCGCGTGAGCTACGAGGCGCTGTTGAAGACATTCTGGGAAAGCCACGATCCGACCCAGGGCATGCGCCAGGGCAATGACGTGGGCACCCAGTACCGCTCGGCGATCTATACCGTTGGCCCGGCCCAGGCTGCGGCGGCGGAGGCGTCCAAGGCGACCTATCAAGCGGCACTGAAGGCCCGCGGCCTGGGCGCCATCACCACCGAGATCCGCGCCGCGCCGGAGTTTTACTTCGCCGAGGAGTATCACCAGCAGTATCTGGCCAAGAACCCGGGCGGCTATTGCGGCCTGGGCGGCACCGGCGTCGCCTGTCCGATTGGCACCGGGGTCTCGGCCTGATGGTGAAGCCGCTGGCGAACGACGGCACGGGCAACACCAACCGGCCGTCGCCCGATCCCGTCGGGCGGCTGAAGATTGAGCTGACCACGGTCAGCCACGCCTTGACCGATGAAGCCCTCGACCGCTCGGCCGCGATCCATCGCGGCCGTCGGCGCTTAAAGCGCGCGCGCAGCCTGATGGCGGTGTTGAAGCCGCTGTTTGGCGACGCGGCGTATCGCGAGCACGTGCGCACCTTGAAGCGCGCGGGTAAGGCGCTCTCGGAGGCGCGCGACGCCGATGTGATGCTGGAGCGCGCCAAGAGCCTCATTGATGCCGCCGAGCCGGATACCGCGAGCGCCTGCCGCGCCGTGGTGCAAGGCCTCACCGATCTCGCCGGCAGCGCCCATAAGGCGACCCAGCCGTTTCGCGATATCATCGCTGACCTCGACCGCGTGATGGCCGCCGCCGATGCGTTGCCCACGCCGCTCGATCCGTTCGGTCTGGTGGTCGACGCCCTCGTTGAGGCCTACCGCGCCGGGCGACGCGACCTGAAGCGGGTGCTGGCGGGTGCGGACGACGACGAGTTTCATGATTGGCGCAAGCGCGTGAAACACCGCTGGCATCTCACCATGATCCTGTTGGACGATACCGACGCCACCCGCGCCGGCATTGCCGCCGAACTCGACCGCATGGCCGAAGCGCTCGGCGCCGACCGCGACTTCGCGCTGCTGCAAGCCCGCCTCACCGGGCAGCCGGGACTTGCCGGCGGGCGCACCGAGGCAACCGCGGTGCTGCGGCTGATCAAGAAAGAACGCAAGACCTTGCGCCGCCGCGCGATGAAGCTCGCCGACCGGCTCTACGGCGCCCGTACCCGCGACTTCCAGGCCGCGCTTAAGCCCGCCGCGTAAGCGCGCGCCGCGCAAGGGGATGCGGGGTCGCGCCTTGAGATCCGGCGCCGCCGCTCAAGCGGAATGTGTCTAACCGGAAGCAGATTCCGCTGTTATCTTTTTGCGGGCGCATGCTTTTGCGCGAAAAACCGGTGCCCACTTTTTCGCAGCATGCGCTCAGCCCGCCCGCACCTCAACGCCCTCGAACGCGCCGGCCTCGGCGATCTCGTGCAGGAGCGAGCCGGCAAAGGTACGCGGCAGGATCACCGTGACGGCGCCATCGACGCCCGCGATCAGCTGCACCCCCACATGGGCGATCTGCGTGATCGCCGTGTGGCCGGGCGTGAAGATCGCCGGGTCGACGTCGATCGCGACCAGCTTGCGCAAGGTGGCGGTGAGCGCGGAGCCAGACAGCCTGACAACACCGCGCCCTTCGCTTTGGTCCGTGACCGCCGCGGCGGGCCCCAGTGCGTCGGCGAGCCGCGCGGCGAGGTCGCCCGGACGCTGTTGCGCGGCCATCGCATAGGCCTTGTCGAGCCCGCCCCACGCCATCGCGCCGGCAGCCCCGGTCGTGACGCGGCCGGTGGACGGCCACGCATAGCCAAGACCCGCCAGCGCGGCTTCGGTCGCCGGTTGATCAAACGGTTGGATGAGCACGATCGCCTGCCCGGACACAGGCGTGATCGTGAGGCCCGCGGGGCCTTCCGCGGTGCCGTGGCGGCCGGGGGTGAGGCCACCTAGCGGGGCCAAATCGGCCGTGAGGGTGAAAGCGTCAGACACGCAGGCGCGCTCCTTCCCGGTCGACAAAGATCGGATCGACCACTTCCACCTCGACATCGCCACCGCGCACCGGATCGACCGCGCGCACGATCTCGCCATGCCGCTCGGGCCCGCGCTTCAGGAGGCCAAGGCCAATCCACGAACCGATCGCCTCGGAATAGCACACCGAGGTCAGGTAACCCTCGTCGTTCTCGGCCGACGCCGCCGCCCCGCGTGCGATGAAATGGGCGCCACCGCGCAGCCGCGCCTTGGGGTCGACCGGCTTGAGGCCGACGAGCCGCATGCGGTCGGGCTCAAGCAGCAGCGGCCGGGCGGCCATCGCCTTGCCGATGAAGTCACCCTTCGCCTTGACCATCTTGCCAAGCCCAAGATCAAACGCGGTTGTGGTGCCGTTGAGCTCGTTGCCCGCCACGTGCCCCTTCTCGATGCGCATCACGCCGAGGGCTTCCAGACCGTAAACGACAACCCCGAGATCCTGCCCGCGCTCGTAAAGCGCCGCCATCAAGGCCGCGCCATGGGTCATCGGCACGGCGACCTCATAGGCGAGCTCACCGGAGAACGACACCCGATAGAGCCGCCCGCGCACGCCACCGACCATCACCGGCGCGCAGGCCATGTAAGGGAAGGCGCTATTGGAGAGGTCAAAGCCCGCGTCAACCACGCGGGCGAGGAGATCGCGCGATTTCGGGCCGGCGAGTGAGATTTGCGCCCACTGGTCGGTGACCGACGAGATCGCGACCTTCAAGGTCGGCCACAGCGCCTGGCGGGCAAACTCCATGTGCTGCATGACCTTCGCCGCGTTGGCGGTGGTCGTCGACACCACATAATGGTCGGGCGCAAAGCGGGCGGCGGTGCCGTCGTCCATGACGAAGCCGTCCTCGCGCAGCATTAGGCCATAGCGCACCTTGCCAACGGCAAGCGTTGACATGGTGTTGGAGTACAGCCGGTCGAGGAAGACGGCGGCGTCCGGGCCCTTGACGTCGATCTTGCCGAGCGTTGACACGTCGCACAGGCCAACCCCTTGGCGGGTCTGGCGCACTTCGCGGTTGACACTGGTCATCCAGTCGGTGGGATCTTCGCCTGCGATCGGGAACCACTGGCCGCGCAGCCACAGCCCGGTTTCCATGAAGATGGCGCCCTTGGCCTTGGCCCATTCATGGCTAGGCGGCAGGCGGGTCGGCTTGAACGTCTTGCCGCGATGCGAGCCCGCGAGCGCGCCGATCGCCACCGGGGTGAATGGCGGGCGGGTCAGCGTGACGCCTGTGTCGGGGATCGAGCGGCCGGTCAATTCGGCCATCACGGCGAGACCGGTGACGTTCGCCGTCTTGCCCTGGTCGGTTGCCATGCCCAGCGTCGTGTAGCGCTTGAGGTGCTCAACGGCGCGGTAACCTTCGCGGTGCGCCTGCACGATGTCCTTGGTGGTGACGTCGTGTTGGAAATCGACAAACGCCTTTTGCTTGGCGTCCGCCACATGAAACACCGGCGCGGTCGACGACGGCTCGTCCGCCGCGCGCGGCATGTCATAAGACGGCACGGAGCGGCCAATGGCTTCCGCCGCCGCACGACCGTGGGCGAACCCTTCGGTGAGCGCGCGGCCAAGTGTGAGGGCGCCATTGGCGGCTCCCGCCACCGCCAGGCCAGGCGGCAGGCGACCGGGCACGAAGGCGGCGAGCGCATCGTTCCACACCGGCTTGCCGCCCAGATGCACCGTGAGCGCCACGGTCGGGTTCCACCCACCGGCGACCGCGATGCCGTCGCACGGGACATCGCGGCGGCGGCCCGCGCCATCGCGATAGGTGAGCGACTGGACCCGCCGCGCGCCATAGGCATCGAGCGGCAGCGCGCCGCGCTCGACAAACAGGCCCCGCGCCTCGGCCGCGCTGGCCACCGCGCCGGGCTCGGCCCGCGCGTCGAGGATGGCGGCGATCGCGATGCCCGCGTCGGCCGCGTCAAACGCCGTGCGATAGCCGTCATCGCCATTGGTGACGACGACGAGGCGCGTGGCCGGGCGCACCGCGAAGCGGTTGAGATAGGTGCGCGCGGCCGACGCCATCACAATGCCCGGGCGATCATTGCCGCCAAACGCGATCGGTCGTTCGATCGCACCGGCCGCCAGCACCGCGCGCTTGGCGATAATGCGCCAGAAGCGTTGGCGCGGCTCGTGCGGACGCGGCTCGGCGCGATGGTCGGCCACCCGCTCCAGCGCGCCATAGGTGCCGCCGTCATAGACGCCGAACACCGACGTGCGCGACAGCACGGTGACGTTTGACAGGCTCTCCAGTTCGGCCACGGCTTGGTCGGCGAAGGCCAGCGCGGGCGCACCGTCGATCTCGAGCCGTTCGGACAAGAGCCGCCCGCCAAGGCGGAAATCCTCGTCGGCGATGACGACACGGGCGCCCGACCGCGCCGCGGCGATTGCGGCCACAAGGCCGGCCGGGCCAGCGCCGATCACGAGCACGTCGCAATGGAGCGTCGCCTTCTCGTAATGGTCGGCGTCGGGAATGGT
>CALSBD010000051.1:0-10694 GCA_943373055.1 Rhizobium sp. Q54 | reverse complement strand
ACAACGCCGTCATGAGCGCCGCGTACATGCCGGATAGGGGTTTTGTCATGCCAAACTCCGCCGTGCGGGCACAAAGAGCCACGCACGCTTCACGTCTTGTAATGTCATCATGACCATAGTGGCCCATTTTGGTTTGACAATACGTTTTTTACGTCATACCAAAACAGCCATCCGTCACTTTGGCAGGATCTGGCGACCAGGTCCGCCGCTCCATGGCGGGTCTTTTCGCGCGCTCGGTTTTTGAGGGAAGGAGGATCATGTGAACAGCCAACCGCGGATCCAGGACCTCCCCAAGCCGCATCGCGCGGCCGATGTGATCGCCGACACCTTGATCAAGGAGATCCGCGACGGCGCCATCGCGATCAACGACATGCTGCCCACCGAGCGGGAGCTTTGCGAGCGGTTCGCCGCCACGCGCCCCACCGTTCGCGAGGGCCTGGCGCTGATGCAAATGCGCGGCTATCTCACCGCCGGCTCTGGTAAGCGGCCTCGCGCTATCCGCCCATCACTGCAAAATGTCCTGTTGTTGGCTGGTGAGCACGTGCGGGAAATCCTCGGCGACAGTGAAAGCAGCGCGCACTTAGAGCAGATGCGCCATTTCATTGAGACCGGTGCAGCCCGCGAGGCGGCGGTCCGCGCTGACAATATCCAATTGACCAAGCTGCGGGACCTGCTTGAGCGCAATTATGAGAGCATCGGCACGCCTGATTTCGCGCGCACCGATATCGCGCTGCATCGCGCGTTGGTGTCGGTGATCGGCAATCCCGTGATCCTCACCCTGCATGACCTGTTTGTCAGCGCCATGATCTCCCAGCGGCCGCCAACCGATGATCCCGCGCGCTATGACCGCATCGCCTACGAGGAACATCGCGAGATCTATCAGGCCATTTTGGATCGCGATGTGATCGCCGCCACCGACGTGATGGATCGCCATCTGTCGCGGTCCTATCGCGCCCGGCTCAAGCTGCCACGCTCGACCCACGAGGGATCACGGCCCAGCGCCTAGCCTCCTTGCGAGCTCACCTGACCACCACAACACAAAAACCAACCTTGGGAGGAAGCCATGAAACTGACGAAAGCCCTTCTCACCGGCGCAACTTTACTCGCACTGATGACCGCGCCCGCCCTTGCCCGCGAGTTGACGTTTGGCATGCAGGACAACGAGGTGTCCAACGTCTTTATGGGCGCCAAGGAGTTCCAGAAGAAACTTGCTGAGGTTTCCGGCGGCGCGCTCACCGTGAAGCTGTTTCCCTCCAGCACCTTGGGTGACTTCAAGGCGATGGTCGGCCAGGTCAAAGGCGGCGAGCTCGATATGGTGATGACCGGCTATCCGGACATGAGCTACATCATTCCGGAATTGAAGTTGATTGGCGCGCCTTATGTGGTGCGCGATTTCGATCATCTGAAGAAGATCGTCGCCGGGCCGTGGGGCCAGAAGATGAATGCCAAGTTCAACCAGCAAGGCGTCCAGGTATTGGACGTTTGGTACTATGGCACGCGGCAGACCACGTCCAATAAGCCGATCAACTCCATGGCCGACTTAAAGGGCCTGCGCATGCGCACGCCCAATGTGCCGTTCTTGATCGCCTATGCGTCCGCCGTCGGCGCCACGCCCGCGCCGGTCGCCTTCGCGGAGGTCTATCTCGCGCTGCAGACCAATCAGGTCGACGCTCAAGAAAACCCGCTCCCCACCATCGAAGCGATGAAGTTCTTCGAGGTGCAAAAGTCGATCGCCCTGACCAACCACTTCGTGGCGTCTTCCGCGATCCAAATCTCCAAGGCCACCTGGGACGGCTTCTCCGACAAGGAGAAGGGCTGGGTGCGCGAGGCGGTCGCCGCGGGCGGCAAGGTGTCGAACGATCTCACCTTCGGCAAGGAGAAGTCGCTGGTCGATGCCTTCAAGGCTAAGGGTCTGACCATCACGACGCCAGACCTGGCGCCGTTCCGCGCGGCCATGAAGCCGTACTACGACCAGCTGGAGGCCGAGTTCGGCGCCGGCTCGATCAAGGAAGTCATTGGCGATTGAGCCAACGGCCATGGTCAAGTCGGGTCACGGGGCAGCGCTCCGTGACCGCGTCCACAAAGGGAGACGGTGCCGATGCCTCAGTCCCGACGATACAGTCTTGAAGGCATCGTCGCCTCGCTCCTTTTCATCGTGCTGTTCGGCGTTTTGATCATCCAGATCTTTGGGCGCACGCCCTTGTTCGTCGGGCCCGTGTGGACCGAGGAGCTCGCGCGCTGGATTTGGGTGTGGATGGCTTTCATCGCGATTGGCGAGGTGGAGCGCCAAGACGGGCAGCTGCGCATGGGCTTCATCGCGGAGGCCTTGCCCCACGGTGCGCGCCGGTGGCTCTACACACTCATTGATCTCGTCTACTTGGGTATCATGGGGCATCTGTGCGTGATCGGCTATCGCTCGATCCTACGCACCTGGTCGAACGAAAGCGTCACCTTGCCGGTCTCAGACGCGGCGCTCTATGCCTCCGCGTTCGTCGCCTCGATCCTGATTATTTGGCGGATTTGTCAGCGCCTCGCCGGTCGCTTCCGGTCCGCGCCAACCGAGGGGCGCGCGCCATGATTTTGGCATCCGTTGCCCTGGGTTGGCTCCTTCTTGTTCTGATCGGCGTGCCCATTGGCGTCGCGATGATTTTTGTCTCCATGGGTTATTTTTATTGGTCCGGTATTGGCCTTGCCTTCGCCACGCAACGCATGGTCGACGGTCTCAATAGCTTTCCGCTCTTGGCGGTGCCGCTGTTCATCCTGGCGGCGGCCATTTTGAATTCGGCCGGCATCACCCATCACCTGTTCGGCTTCGCGCGCGCCCTCGTCGGCCATATCCGCGGCGGCCTGGGGCACGTGAATGTGCTCGCGTCGCTCTTCTTCTCAGGCATGTCCGGCTCCGCCCTCGCGGATGCGGGGGGCCTTGGCAAGATGGAGATCGAGGCGATGCGCAAGGCGGGCTATGACGACGACTTTTCGGGGTCCATCACCGCCGCCTCGTCGATCATCGGCCCGTTGGTGCCGCCGTCAATCACCATGGTGCTCTACGGCGTCATCGCCAACACGTCGATTGGCAAACTGTTTCTGGGCGGCGTGGTGCCTGGTGTTTTGTGCGCCATCACCCTCATGATCATGGTGTATATCCTGGCGTGGCGGCGCGATTATCCGCGCGATCCGCGCGCCTCGCTCGCTATGATTGCCTCGCTTTTTATCAAATCACTCCCCGCGCTGTTGACGCCGGCGGTCATTATTGGCGGCATCTTCTCTGGCCAATTCTCGCCAACGGAGGCCGCCGCGATCACCGTGCTCTATGCGATCTTCATTGATCTCGTCTTCTACCGCGAGCTGACCTTCCAAAAGCTTTGGGACGCCATTTACGAAACCGCGGTGACGTCCGCGTCGATTGCGACCATCATCGCCGGTGTCTCCTTGCTTGGGTTTGTCTTGGCGCGCGAGCAAGCGCCGCAGCAGATCGCGCAGCTCTTCCTGTCGGTCGCGTCCGATCCGGTGTCCTTCATCATCATCGTCAATGTGATGATCTTCGTGCTGGGCGCCTTTATTGAATCGCTGGTTATTCTCTTGGTCGTGGTGCCCATCCTGGTGCCGATCTCAATGGGTTTTGGCATCGATCCAATTCATTTCGGCATCATCATCGTCTTGAACCTGATGATTTCGATCCTCACACCGCCCATGGGCATGGCCTTGTTTGTGGTCGCCCAAGCGGGCGGCATCCCCTATCATCGGCTGGCGGTCGCGATCCTGCCCTGGCTCATTCCGCCGATTGTGGTGTTGATCCTGGTCTCCGCCTTTCCCATCCTCGCGACGGGTCTGCCGAGCCTCTTTGACTGAGGCGTGATGATGCCTGCACTGGAACGTTTAACCGGCGGCCTCGTTGTCTCTTGCCAACCGATCGACGGCGGGGCGATGGATCGGCCTGACATCGTCGCTGCGATGGCAATGGCCGCGGTCGAGGGCGGCGCGGTCGGCGTGCGCATTGAGGGGATCGCGAACGTGAAAGCGGCGCGCGAACGGGTCGGCGTCCCCATCATCGGCCTCATCAAGCGTGATCTGCCGACCACCGCCGTGCGCATCACCCCCTTCGTTGCCGACGCGCTCGCCCTGATCGAGGCCGGCGCGGATATCATCGCCTATGATGCAACCGATCGGGCGCGACCGGAGCCCCGCGAGGCGGTGCTATCGGCGATCCTGTCCGCGAACCGGATCGCCATGGCCGACTGCGCGACCGTGGACGACGCAAAAGCCGCGCTGGCCGGTGGTGCGTCGATCATCGGCACCACCTTGTCCGGTTACACGGCGGCAACGACGTGCCCCGATAACAATCCCAACAGCGACCCCGATCTTGCGTTGGTCCGAGCGTTCGCGCCGCTTGGCGGCTTCGTCATGGCGGAGGGGCGGTTCAACACGCCGAGCCTGGCCGCCGCCGCGATCGCCGCGGGGGCCCACGCCGTGACCGTCGGCAGTGCGTTGACCCGGCTCGAATGGATGGTCAGCCGGTTCGCAGCCGCTCTGAGCAAGGGGTCGCCATGATCCGCGCCGACCTCAATGGCTTCGCCGTCGACCTCGGCGGCACCAAGCTCGCCGTCGCTCAGGTGCGCGCCGGGGAGATCGTTGCCCGCCACCAAGGCCGGACCGACGGCGCCGCACCGCCAGAGGCGCAACTGGAGGCCATGGCCGATGAATTAAGGGCGATCGGTTGGCAACCGGGCGCTCCGGTCGGCATCGCGGTTGCCGGCCGGGTTGGTGCAGATGGCCGCTGGTGGGCGGTCAATGCGGCAACACTGTCCGCCATTGACGGCTTCGATCTGCGCCGCGCGATCGCGCGGCGGTTCAAGCGGGCGGTCGCCCTCAATGACGCCGCCGCCGCCGGCTTGGCCGAGGCGCGCTTTGGCGCCGGAGAAGGCAGTCCGCGCTGCGCGTTCATCACCGTGTCAACCGGCGTTGGCGGCGGGCTCATCTTGGATGGACGCCTCATCGCCTCGCCCGATGGTTTGGCCGGACATGTTGGCTTTCTCTCAAGCGCACTTGGCGATCAGCCGTGCGGCAGTGGTCGACGCGCCACCGTGGAAAGCGTCGCTTCGGGCACCGCCATTGCCGCGGCCGCCGCGCGGCTGGGGCACGAGGGCTTGAATGCCCGCGACGTCTTCAAGGCCGCCGAGGACGGCGCTGCGTGGGCTGAAGCCCTCATCACGCGCTCCGCCGAGGCGATCGCGCGCCTGGGCGCGGATCTGCGGGCCCTCCTTGGCATTGACCGCTTGGTCATCGGCGGCGGCGTTGGCTTGGCTCCGGGTTATCTCGCGCGGGTAATGAAGGCACTTGACCAGGAACCACCGCTGTTTCGCCCCGAAGTGAGCGCCGCGGCGCTGGGTCCCGATGGCGGCTTGCTCGGCGCGCTGTGGCTGGCGATGGCGAAGGAGGGGGCATGAAGGTGATCGTCCGCGACACCGCGCAGGAGGCCCAAAACTTGGTGGCCGAGCACATCCTGGCCGTGCTGACCGCGCGGCTGTCGCCGGTGCTGGGGCTTGCAACCGGGGGCACGATGAGCCCGGTCTATGACGCGCTCGTCGCGGCCTATCGCGCGGGGCGGGTCAGCTTCAAGACCGCGACCACCTTCAACCTTGATGAATACTATCCCCTTGGCCCCGACCACCCCGATTCCTACCGCGCGTTCATGAAGGCTGCGTTGTTCGACCGGGTGGATATCGACCCGGCCAACACCCATGTGCCCTTCGGAAACAGCGCTGACCCGACTGTCGAAGCGCAGCGGTACGAGAGCCTCATCGGCGCGGTCGGCGGGATTGATCTGCAATTGCTTGGCATTGGGCTCAACGGCCATATCGGGTTCAATGAGCCGGGCACCAGCCCGTGGTCACGGACCCGCCTCGTGACGCTTGCGCCGCAGACCCGGGCAGCCAATGCCGGCACTTTAACGTCGCTCGAACAGGTGCCCGAGCGGGCGATCACCATGGGGATCGCGACCATCATGGACGCCCGCCACTGCCTCCTTCTGGCGACGGGCGCGCACAAGGCGACCGTGGTCAAGCGCATGGTGGATGGGCCCGTGCACCCCGATTGCCCCGCGAGCGTGCTTCAGCGGCACCCGGCAACGACCGTGGTTCTGGATCGCGCCGCCGCCGCTGAACTCACCAGTTTGGAGATGACAACGTCCCAACCCAGGGCAGGGGACCATGACCGTGCCTGATCATGCGCGCATGATCGACGTCGTTTTCGCGCGCCAGCTTTACGACGGCATGGCGGACGCGGCGCGCGAGGACCAACTCATCACCCTTGCGGACGGCACGATCGTTGATATTCGCGCCGCCGCGCTCGGCGAAGCGCAGCGCCTGGGCGCCCTGATCGCCGAGATCGTCACGCCGGGTCTTATCGATCTGCAGATCAACGGGGCCAAGGACCGGCAGTTCAACGTCGATCCTTCGGTCGAGACGCTCGAGCACATGGCCCAAGGGGCCCGCGCGGGCGGCACGGCGCATTTGTTGCCCACCTTCATCACCGCGCCGGGTCGCGACTATCAGCTTGCGATCGCCGCCGCGCGGCACGCCATCGAACGCGGCGTTCCCGGAATTCTCGGCGTACACTTGGAAGGCCCGTTTCTGTCGTCCGCGCGGCCCGGCATTCACGATCCAGCCGCCATCCGACCCATGGATCGCACCGACATCGACGCCCTCACCGCGCCGTTTCCCGGGCCGCTTGTGCTCACGGTTGCGCCGGAAGAAATCGAAGACTCGGATTTGCAAGGTCTGTGCGCCGCGGGTGTCCTTGTCTTTGCAGGTCACAGCGCCGCGACGGCCGCGCAGATCGACCACGCCCACGAACTTGGCCTTCGGGGTGCCACCCATCTCTTCAACGCCATGTCGCAAATCACTCCGCGCGAGCCGGGCATCGTCGGCGCGGTCTTGGCCTCGCCGAACCTGTTCGCCGGCATCATTGCCGATGGCCACCATGTGGCGGCCGACAACCTTAGGATCGCGGCCCGCCTGATGCCCGAGCGTCTGTGCCTCGTCACGGATGCCATGCTGACACTGGCTGGAACGAAAGACCGCTTCGACCTTCACGGTGAGACGATCCGCCTGCAGGAGGGGCGTCTTACCAACGCGCACGGGCGCCTTGCCGGCGCGCACATTGCCATGAATGAGGCCGTACAGCGGATGGCGCATCTTGCTGGCCTTCCCCTTGGCCGCGCCATCCGTATGGCCACCGCCAACCCCGCCGACGCCATCCATCACGGCCACCGCCTTGGGCGCGTGAAACCAGGCCATTGCGCATCACTGAGCCTGTTCGACGCCAGCCTCAACCCCACCCACGTGCTCATAGCCGGTGTTTGCTATGAAAGTGCGGGTGGACGCGTCGCGAACTGACGGCAACCGCGAGCGGTTTGAGATGCGTCGCCGGATGCCAATAGCCGATACCGTCAGCAATGCCATTCAGCCCAAAGCGGGAGCTTCAGGCTGAAGACAATAATAAGGGAATGGTTCGGTCTGGATTACCGCTCAAAGGCGCCCATCTGGAACAGACCGCTAAGCCAGTCTTCGAGATGCCAAGTCTTTTGCACCATGCCCTTGTCGTTGAACTCGTGGATATCGATGGTCATGACGGTAAAAGGGCGACCCTTGGCCGGAAAGCCGGCAAAAGGGCCGACCTGGGTCGCGGTATACGTTGAGCGGACGGCGACCTTGTTGCCTTCTTGGACGATGTCCTCGATCTTGAGATGACCGTCCTTGAAGGTAGCTGCGAAGCCTGGGATCATCTTCTTGAAACCCTCGCGGCCGGGACCTTGGCCTGGATTAATCGGCACATTCACCCAATCCTCGGCGATGATTTGGTCGAGAAGCGCGGGGTCATTCTTGTTGAACGTCTCATAGAAGATGCGAATGCGTTCCTTGTAATCGCCCTGGGCCAGAGCTGCCCCGGTGAACAGCGTTAGGGTCGTTGCTGCCGTGGCAATTGCGAGCGCGGCGCGGCGGGTCATGGACATGGTGGTCTCCTTCTCGACGTGTTTGAGGTAAAGCGTCCCGATCGGTGCCGCGCCTGTCGCGCGGCCCGGCGGGCCGTTTCCGTGGGGAGGGTCGGATCGCAACCGCCTATCCTTGGCGGATGTGCCGTCCGATGAGACAAAGCTAGTTGTTCACCCTTGGGAGATCATCAGACGGTTTGTTGATCCAGTCTTTCTTAGAAAGAGATGATCACAGATCCCGTGCGGGAAACGACTAGAACGTGCCCAGCGGGCCGCCGAAGCCGTCCGGACCGGCGAGAAAATCGAGAAAACTGCGCGTCTTAGCAGGCAAGTAACTGCGGTCTGGATAGATCGCCGACAGACCGACGGTGGGAGCTGGAAAGTCGGATAGAAGCCGCTCCAGCCGCCCCGCCTCCAGCGGGGCGCGCGCCAACAGATGCGGCATGATGGCAATGCCCATGCCCTCAAGGGCGGCCTGGAACAAAAGGGTCTCGTTTGCGCTTTGCAACACGGGTGTCATGCGCACCTCAGGCGCGTTCGGGCCAAGCCCGAGGCGGACGCGGCCACCGGTGCTGACCGGACTATAGGCCAAGAACGGCGCGCCATTGAGGTCTGCGGTAGTCTTGGGGCGACCGATCCGATCCAAAAGGGACGGCGCGGCGAGGATATAGAACGTCACGCTGGCCAAACGCCGGGCGATCAGCCCCTCATCGAGCACAGGGCTGCCCCGGAGCGCTAAGTCATAGCCATCCTCGACCAAATTCACGTGCCGCCCGCTCAGATCAAGATCGAAGGTCACGTCCGGATACCGCGCGTGATAGGCCGCAAGCGCACGCACGAACCCAGGTTCGGCCAGCCAAACGGGCAGGGATATCTTCAGCGTCCCGCGTGGCTCGATTGTCGATTGCGCCAACTGCGCCCCTGCTTCGTCTAGGCCTTCGATCAGGGGACGCACGGCGGCGAGATAGATTGCGCCGGCTTCGGTCAGGCTGACGCGTCGGCTGGTGCGGTTCAAAAGCCGCGCGCCGACCTCGGCCTCAATGTGCTGCACATGTTTGCTGGTCATCGCGGCGGACAGGCCCATGCGCTCGGCGACGGCGGCAAAGCTTTTCGCCTCGGCCACGGCGGCAAAGACCCGCAGGCTGAGCAAGCTGTCCATTATGTCCTCCTGACGAATGACGCCGGCAGTCCGCGTGCCGCCGATGTCCTATTGCACACCGTATGCCGGCCTTCATTGCCGTTCAATGCAGCTATCGCCGGTCATATAGCACCATCATCAAATGTGAAGAAACCCAGCGTTTGCTCGCGCGCCGATGATCACACTGGGGGAGGGCGGCTATTCAAGACGGGCATCGGACCAGGGCGCCCCGCCCTCTGCCTCGTCGAAGGAGCCAATCATGAGCATGACCGCCACCGCGCCCGCCACGCCAACCCCGAGCCGCACGTGGAACATTGCCATCTGGGCAGGCCAGATCGCACTCGCCGCGCTCTATTTGATGGGGGCGTGGTTTCACTTTCTCCCGCCGGAACAGGCAGCGGCCATGGGCGCCGTCTGGATGACGGAAGTGCCGATCGCACTGCCCCGGTTCATTGGCGTTGTGGAGGTGCTTGGCGTGATCGGGCTCATCCTGCCTGCCGCCACCCGCATCATGCCGCATTTGACCGTCTGGGCGGCCGCCGGCCTCTTGGCGATCCAAGCGCTCGCCATTCCGTTCCACGTCATCCGCGGCGAGTTCGAGCCGCTGCCGTTCAATCTGATCTACGTCGCGCTGGCGATCTTCGTGCTGTGGGGCCGCTCCCGCAAAGCCCCGATCGCGCCCCGCGCTTAATCAGCAGCCCCAGGAGACCGACATGGAAACCCCGGCCCTCGCCCTCGCTCGGCAACGCGCAGCTGATCATCTTCCCGAACGGCTGAGCTGGGGCCCGGTAACCTTGTCGGTCACCAACCTAGACCGCGCGGAGACGTTCTGGACACAGGTTGCTGGCTTTGTCCGTCGTCCCGATCAGGGGCTCTGCCTCGCGCTCGGCACTTCAGATCGGACGTTGGTCGTGCTGGTACCCGGCGCCACCGGCCAGGTCACCCGCGGACACGCTGGCCTGTATCACGTAGCATTCGGCGTGCCGAGCCAAGCGGAGTTCTCCCGTCGCATGCGGCGGTTCATCGACCTCGGCGTGCGGTTTTCGCCGGTCGATCACCTGATGTCGAAAGCGCTCTATCTTAACGACCCTGACGGCCACGGCATCGAGATCGCCTGGGAGACACCAGACCGGTTCGGTCGTTTCGACCTCGGGGGCGGCCGCTTTGGAATGTTTGATAGGGACGGCCGCGCCCATGGTGGTCGTGAGCCGCTCGACATCCGGGCCGAACTGGCGCAGGCCGATGACACCGATCCCGCGCTTCCTCTGCATCGCGATGCCACCGTCGCGCATTTGCACCTGCATGTCCCCGCGCTCTCGGCGGCCCTAACCTGGTTCGAAGGGATCGGGTTTGCACGCAACCTGTTGCTGCCCGATTTTGGCATGGCCGACATGGGGGCGGGCGCGCCCTATACGCACCGCTTGGCGCTGAACCTGTGGTCCGGACCGGGGGCTCGACCAGCCCCGTCGCACACGGCGCGGCTCCTGTCTTATCGGCTGGAGACGACCGACGCCTCCACCTTCGCCACTGCCCGAACTCGCTTGACCGAAGATCCGGCGACAGGGG
>CALSBD010000050.1:0-10909 GCA_943373055.1 Rhizobium sp. Q54 | reverse complement strand
ACCTCAGTCGGTGGCTCGCTGGGGCACGACGTCTATGCGCCGACGTCGGTCGCCGAGCTCAAGCGCCATGGCTTCGACTATTGGGCGCTTGGCCATATCCATGGGCGCACGGTGCATAGCGAGGCGCCCACCATCGTGATGCCGGGCATGCCGCAAGGGCGCGATATCAATGAAGCCGGGCCGAAATCGGCCACCTTGGTGGAGGTCGATGACCGCCGGCGGGTTCAGTTGTCCGTTTTGCCGACTGCCAGCGCGGTGTTTGAGCGTGTGAGCCTCGACGTTGCGCCCGTGGTCGACAAGGCGGATCTCACGCGGCAATTCGATCGGGTTTTGGAACAGGCGGCTGAGGCCGCCGGGGCCCGGCCGGGCGAGGTGACGCTGGTGGCGCGCCTCACCTTGACCGGAGCGACCGCACTTTCAAGCTATCTGCGCCGCGACGCGGATCTGATCCTGCACGAGGCGAAGGCTGCCGCAGACCGGGTCGGCGCGGTGGCGATCGAGGGGTTGGAGATCGACACGCGGGCGCCGGGGCGTCCCGTTGCCCCTGGCATGGCGGCCGATCGGCTCGGTCCGCTTGTTGAGCTGCGTGCGCTCGTCCTGGAGGGCGGCGAGGCGCTCGCGCCGGTGCGCGCGCAAGCGATTGAGACCTTGGAGAAGCTGCGCCGGGCGCTGCCGGCCGAAGCGCGTGACATCCTGGGCGCCGACGAGGCGGCGACCGCGGCGCTTGCCGAGCGGATGATCGCCCAGGGCGTCGATGATGTGCTCGCGCGCCTCGAAGTGGGGCTTGTCGCCGAGGGGACAAGCTGATGCGCATCGAGCGGCTTGATCTCATCCGCTATGGCCGGTTCACCGACCATGTGATCCCCTTCGGCGCCCGCCCCGCCGGACGGCCGGATCTGCACGTGGTCTATGGGCCCAACGAGGCCGGCAAGTCGACCGCGCTCGATGCGCTGGTGTCGCTTCTTTATGGCATCCCCCGCCAAACGCCCTATGCGTTCCGCCATCCGCGATCTTCGATGGCGGTGGGCGCGCGGCTGGAAATTGGCGGCAAGGTGGTCGATTACACGCGCTTTCCCAATACACCCACCTTGCGCGATGCTGGCGGCGACGTGGTGCCCGAAGGCGTGTTTGCCGCCGCGCTGTCGGGGCTGGATCGGGCCGCCTACAAAGCGATGTTCTCGCTCGATGAAGACACGCTGGTGGCCGGCGGGGAGGATATCCTCAAGAGTAAGGGCGAACTGGGCGGCATGCTGTTTTCAGCAAGCGCCGGGCTTGCCGGTTTCACCGAGACGATCGCCAAGCTCGAGGACGAGGCCGACCTTCTTTATAAGCCGAGCGGCCGTTCGCACCGGCTGAAGGCTCTTGAGACCGAGCTTGCCGCGCTCAAGGCGCGTGAGGTCGAGCTTGAGGTGCCGACCAAGACCTATCGCGCCGCGCGCGGCAAGGCGGATCGCGCGGAGGCGGAGCTTGCGACGGCCAAGACCGAGCGGGCACGGCTTGATCGGCAGGCGGCCACCCTCATGCGCCTCCTTGTCGCGTTGCCCCGGCGCGACCGCATCGACCGGCTCACCCGCGAGCGCGCCGCGATCGCCCATTTGCCGCCGCCGCCTCAGGGCTGGGCCACCCGCGTCGATGATATGACGCTCGCGTTCGCCCGTCTGGAGGCGGAACGGCTTGCCAAGCAGACCGCGCTGGAGCGCATCGAAGCGGAGCGCATGAGCGTGGTGCCGGATCCCGCGCTGCAAGCTGCCGCGGCCGCTATCGACCGGGTCGCCGCGTTTCGCCCGCGCCAGGTGACGGCGGAGGAGGATATCCCTCGTCGCACGCTGCAGCGCGACGAGGCGCTGACGCGGTTGACCGAGGCCGTGCGTGATCTCGGCCGGCCGGATGCCGCCGCGCCTGAGGCCGCGCGCGGGCTCATTTTGACCCGCGCGAGCGTGTCGGAGCTGTCCGATCTCGCCAGCCGGCGGGATGGGCTGTTGGAGCGGGCGTTCGCCGCCGAGGACGCGGTTGGCGCGGCGCGCGAGCGGCTCGCTAAGGCGCGGGGCGCGCTGGAGGCGCTGGCCCCCGCGGTGACGGGCGATGGCCTGCCCGCGTTGGTGAGCCGGCTGCGCCGATCGCGCACACCCGTTGAGATTGACCAGATCCGCACCCAAGTGGCCCGGCTGGAGGCCAAGATCGCCGACGAGCTCGCGGCCCTCGCACCGCTGTTGCCGGCAGATGCGGTTGATATCGATCCGCGGCTCACGGCGCTTCAGGCCCTCGTCCTTCCCGATCGGGCGACCGTGGTGCGCTGGCAAGAGACGGAGACCGCGCTTGACGCGGAGGCGACCACCGCGCGGCAGCGGCACGGCGATCTCGATGAGCGCTTGGCCCTGGCCGAGGCGCGCCGCGCGGCGCTGGCGACCCGCGCGGACGTGGTTGACGACGCTGCGTTCGAGCGCCTGACCACGGCTGTCGAGGCCGCCTGGGCGGCGCACCGGGCGAGCTTTACGGCCGCCACCGCCGACGCGCTTGACCACACGGCGGATGCCTATGAGGCGGCGCGCACGGCGCGGGATCTGGCCCAAGCCGGGCGGGCCAAGGCGGCCGATCTGATCGCCGACCGGCGCGCGCTCGCCGACGAAATCGCCAGCCTTGAGGCTGCGATGTCGGCCGTGATGCGGCGGCGGGCGGAGATCGAGCGCGAACGCGACAGCTTGCGTGAGGCGATTGCCGGCGCGGCGGCGGCGCGGATTGAGCGTGCGGGCGAGTTGTTGGCGCTGATGGATCGGCGGGCGGCGGTGCTGGCCGACCTGCCGGCTCGTCGCGACTTTGCCCGCGCGATCGAACGGCTGGAGGCGTCGCTTCTGGAGGATCGCCAAGAGCTGATCGAGAGCCTGACGCGCCAAGGCCTCAGTGTCGATCCGCGCGCGTCGTTCGCCGATCTCCTTGACGAGGCCGATCGCCATGCCGAGCGGGCGGCTAAAGATGCGGGTGCACGCGAGACAGCCGAGCGAGCGCTTGTGGAGGCGACGCAGGATGTGGAGCGCCGACAGCGCCAGGCGGAGGCGGCGCGAGCGGAGGTGACCGCGTGGGATGCCGCCTGGGCGGAAGCACTGAGCGCCACGTGGCTCAAGGGCGATCCGGCCGGTCGCTCGCCCGCCACGGTGCGCGCGGTGTTGGATGGCTTTGGCGACGTGCGTGAAGCGCTGCAGTCGATTGACCAATACACCGCGCAAGTGGACAGCATGCGGCGCGATCAGGCGACCTATGGGGCGCTGGTGAGTGAGGCGGCGCGGCTTGCCGGCCGTTTGCCCACCACGGGCGCGCCGCTTGGACCGGCTGATCTGGTCGCACTAGGCGATCAGTTGCTCACCGCGCTAGATCGGCAGCGGGGCCAACAGCTGCGACTGGACCAGCTCGACGCCGAGCGCACCGCTGCAATGGCGGCACTTGAGGCGGTCGAACTGCAGCTCACGCAGCTTGCCGCCGAGCGCGACGCGATGCTCGCCCATTATGGCGTGACCGATCTTGCCGCGCTCAAGGCGGCGCTTGAGGCCGCCGCCACCGCCGCGCGGCTCAGCGACGAGATCGCCGGTGAGGCCGAGGCGCTTATGGGCGGGCTCGGTGTGGTGACGCTTGAGGAGGCGCGCGCAGCCCTTGAGGGGGTAGACGAGCTCGCCCTTGCCGAAGAGCAAGCCGCCCTTGATCGGGCGCGCGCGGAGATTAATGAGCGCGTCCAGGCCGCCGCCACCGCGCTCGCCGAAGCGCGCGCCGAGCTCGACGCCATCCCCGATGGTGATCTGGCCGCTCGCCTGCAGGAGGATCGCAAGACGATTTTGTTGGAGATTGCCGCCACCGCCGAGCGCTACGCGCGGCTGCGGCTTGGCATCCAGGCAACCCAAGCGGCGCTGCGCGCCTATCGCGATCGCCACCGCTCGGCGATGCTGACGGACGCGGCCGACCGGTTCCGGCGCATTACGCAAGGCGGCTTCACGGATTTGCGGACGCAGGCGATCGCGCAGGGCGAGATGCTGATCGCCATCCAAGCCGGCGGCGCGTCGCTGACGGCGGATGACCTGTCCAAGGGGACGCGCGACCAGCTGTATCTCGCGCTGCGCATGGCCGGCTATGTGGAGTGGACCCGCACCCGCGAGCCGCTGCCGTTCGTCGCCGACGACATCATGGAGACCTTCGACGATGGCCGCGCGGGCGCGACATTCGCCATGCTCGCTGATGTAGCGCGCCACGGGCAGGTGATCTATCTCACCCACCACGCCCACCTCGTTGCCCTCGCGCGTGAGGTGTGCGGCGCCGACGTGACGATCCACGAGCTTAGCCCCACTCAAGCCTAACGCGATGAGGTGGCCCGCATCGCGCGCCGCTCTCGGTATCTGCGCAGGCGCCAGCGTGGTGGGACGGCCGCTAGGCAGCCTGGTTCGAGCGGCTGAGGAACTGGCCCATGCGCTCCAGCGCGCGGGTGATATTTTCGGCCGAGTTGGCATAGGACAGGCGCAAATAGCCCTCGCCAAGGATGCCGAAGTCGGGGCCGCCAATGGTGGCGACGCCCGCCTCGTCGAGGAGCGCGGTGGCCAGTGGCTTGGCTTGCCAGCCGGTCGCGCAGATGTTGGGGAAGGCGTAAAACGCCCCCTTGGGCACGATGCACGACACCCCTGGCAACGCGTTCAACCCGTCGACCACCAAGCGCCGCCGCCGGTCAAACTCAGCCGCCATGGTGGCGACCGCGTCCTGCGGCCCCGTCAGCGCGGCAAGGCCCGCCCACTGGGCGGGGGCGTTGACGCACGAGAATGAGTTGACCGCGAGCTTGCGCGCATAGTCGGCGAGCTTGCCCGGCCACACCGCATAACCCATGCGCCAACCGGTCATCGCATAGGTCTTCGACCAGCCATTGAGCAAAATGAGCCGGTCGCGCAGCGACGGGAAGGCGAGGAGTGAGACGTGCTCCATGCCGTCATAGACCTGGTGGTCATAGATTTCGTCCGACAGGATCGCCACGTCGGGGTGCGCCTCCAGGCCAGCCACCAGTCGCTCGACTTCGGCGCGCGGGGTGACGCCGCCGGTCGGATTGGCCGGCGAATTGACGATCACGAGGCGCGTCCTCGGTGTGATCAAGGCGAGCAGCTCATCGGCCTTGAAGGCAAAGCCGTTTTCCTCGCGGATCGGCACGGGCACGGGGGTCGCGCCGGTGAATTCGATCATGGAGCGATAGATGGGAAAGCCAGGGTCGGGATAGAGGATCTCCGCTCCCGGCTCACCGAACATCATGATCGCCATATGCATGGTCACCTTGCCGCCCGGCACAATGACGACCGCTTCCGGCGAGACCTCGGCACCGGTGCGGGCGTGAAGATGGGCGGCGACCGCCTCGCGCAGCGGCAAGATGCCCGTGGCGGCGGTGTAGCCGTGATGGCCATCCTTGAGCGCCTTGATGGCCGCCTCGACGATGTGCGGCGGGGTGGGGAAGTCAGGTTGGCCGATGCCCAGATTGATAATGTCGCGCCCGCTGGCGGCGAGCTTGGTGGCCCGGGCCAGGACGGCAAAGGCGTTCTCCTCGCCCATGCGGTCAAAGGCGGCAATGGTGTGCATGTGTGGCCTCCCCAACGTCGACGTCTTTTCCCCCGCGACACAAACGCGCGGTGTTGATTGACCGTGACAGTCCCGATTGCCACGCCACCCGTCAAGGGAGCGCGGCGACGAGGTGGTGTGCGGCGAGCGGGATGAGAGGATTGACACAGGTGATTGAGGGGGTGTTTCAAATGTGAATCAGATTTGGATCAGTCATGAGATTGATGCGATGTGATGAACGCCCCTTCTCCCCTTGCGGGAGAAGGTGGCGCGCAGCGCCGGATGAGGGGTTGCGGTGGATAAGATGCTCTCTTTTTTCGCTTCTATTACCCCTCATCCGCCCCTTCGGGGCACCTTCTCCCACAAGGGGAGAAGGGGGAGAACTCTTGTTGCGTTCAGATCGTTGTTGGGCAAAAATAATCCCATTTATACTTTGCATTCTTCAAACGTCCCTCCCGCTCTTGCTTGCCTGGCTCACGAAGGCGTGAAGACAGAAAGGGGGTGGTTTCGGGAAAAGGTCTTCGGCGGATCGTGCCACAATTTCGTACCAATTGAACACGGGCGCGTAATTTTATTGCGTCTGGTGAGGAGTCCCCTTCTGATTTCGTACGATTGTCAGGGGTGGGCCGAAACAAACATAATTCGCCCGTCTTCGGCTCCCTTGCGGAGGGCGGGGAATTCTGGCATGGTCCGGACGTGATAGGACAGTCATGCTGTCCCATTAAACAAACTAGCCGGTGTTGAGATTCGGAGCTTTCCGGACCTCACGAAAAATCGGCGGAAACCGATGGTTTTCATGCGCCTCTCGCTTGGGGGCTTAGGGACCGTCGGCATGCAGGGCAGGCGCGACCGTTCACGTGGACGCGCGAGAGAGAATTGCAACCGGCGTCGGGCCGGCTCACCTCCCGGGTCAATGGGTCCGGGACAAGGTGGGTCGCGCTCTCGCCGGTGTCGCCGTCGCCTGAGGTCCCGGGTGATGGCGTCAGATCAGTGGGACCGACCAATGCGGGGATAGACCCATGGCGATGAGCGAGTTTGAAGACGGGATGTCGGTTCAGGTGTCGGGGGACGCGGCCAACGCGACCGCGGGCGCCACCGATGCCACTTCTCCCACGCGGACGACCGGGTCGAAACGCGATTTCTTCAAGGATCTCGGTACGCCCCAAGGCCTGTTCGACCCGGCTTATAACCGGGATGCGTGCGGCGTGGGCTTCATCGCCGACCTGAAGAACCGCAAGTCGCACCAGATCGTCACGGACGCGCTGCAAATCCTGGAAAACCTCACCCACCGCGGCGCGGTGGGCGCGGACCCATTGATGGGCGACGGCGCGGGCATGCTCGTGCAGATGCCGCATCCCTTCTTTGCCAAGGAGGCCGCGCGGCTGGGCATCACGCTGCCGGCGCCGGGGCGTTATGCGGTCGGCTTCGTGTTCTTGCCGCGTGACGCGGACGACCGCACCCGCGCGATCGGCATCATCGAGACGGCGATTGCCGGCGAGGGGCTGACCCTTCTGGGCTGGCGCGATGTGCCGGTGGACAATGCGTGCTTGTCGGATGGCGTGCGGCTGACTGAACCGGTGCATGCCCAGGTGTTCGTCGGCTCGCCGGGCGATCAGCTGGAAGGCGACGCGTTCGAGCGCAAGCTGTTCGTGCTGCGCAAGCTGATTTCGGGTCTTGTTTATGAAGCGGACTGGAATGGCGCCACCAAGCGCAACCAGGACCAATTCTACGTGGTGTCGCTGTCGAGCCGGACGATTGTCTATAAGGGCATGTTCCTCGCCTATCAGCTGGGCGCTTACTACAAGGACCTGCACGACGCGGACTTCGTGTCCGCGCTCGCGCTCGTACACCAGCGCTTTTCCACGAACACCTTCCCGTCCTGGAAGCTCGCGCACCCCTATCGCATGGTCGCCCACAACGGCGAGATCAACACCGTGCGCGGCAACCTGAACTGGATGTTTGCCCGGCAGGCGACGGTGACGTCGAAGCTGTTGGGTGATGATCTGGAAAAGGTGTGGCCGATCTCCTACGAGGGGCAGTCGGACACCGCCTGCCTCGACAACGCGCTCGAGTTCTTGGTGATGGGCGGCTACTCGCTGCCGCACGCCATGATGACGCTCGTGCCGGAGGCATGGGCGGGCAACCAGCTGATGTCGCCCGAGCGCAAGGCGTTCTACGAGTATCATGCCGCCATCATGGAGCCGTGGGACGGCCCGGCGGCGATCGCCTTTACGAACGGCATCCAGATTGGCGCCACGCTCGACCGCAACGGCCTGCGGCCGGCGCGGTATCTCGTCACCGACGACGACAAGGTGATCATGGCGTCCGAATCGGGCGTGTTGCCGATCCCGGAATCGAAGATCGTGAAGAAGTGGCGCTTGCAGCCGGGCAAGATGCTGCTCATCGACCTCGCCGAGGGCCGCATCATTGACGACAAGGAAGTCAAGCGCTTGGCGGCGGCTCAAAAGCCGTATTCGCAGTGGATCAACGACACGCAGCTCGTGTTGGAAGATCTGCCGGCGGTGAAGCCACGCGCGCCCAAGTCGCTGGAAAGCTTGCTCGACCTGCAGCAGGCGTTTGGCTACACGCAAGAAGACCTCAAGATGCTGTTGCCGCCGATGGCGACAACGGGCCAGGAGGCCGTGGGCTCGATGGGCACCGACACGCCGATCTCGGCGATGTCGGACAAGTCGAAGCTTCTCTACACCTACTTCAAGCAGAACTTCGCCCAGGTCACGAACCCGCCGATCGACCCGATCCGCGAGGAACTCGTGATGTCGCTCGTCTCGTTCGTCGGCCCGCGGCCGAACCTGTTTGACGCTGACGACCAGCACGACAAGAAGCGATTGGAAGTGCGCTCGCCGATCCTGACCAACGAGGACCTGGAGAAGATCCGGGCGATCGAGAAGGTGTCGGGCTCGCAGTTCCGCACCATCACGATTGACATCACCTATGCCGCCATGAACGGCACGGGCGGCATGAAGCCGCGACTGGACGCGATCTGCGCGGAGGCGGAAGCCGCCGTGCGGCCGTCGGGTGACGCGCAGGCCTACAACATCATCATCCTGTCGGACCGTTCGGTGGGCCGCGAGCGCATCGCGATCCCCGCGCTGTTGGCGACGGCCGCCGTGCACCATCACCTCATCCGCAAGGGTCTGCGCACCCGCGCGGGTCTGGTGGTGGAATCGGGCGAGCCGCGCGAGGTGCATCATTTCTGCGTGCTGGCGGGCTATGGCGCGGAGGCGATCAACCCGTATCTCGCGTTTGATACGCTCCTCGCGCTCAAGGGCTCCGCGCTGCTGCCCGGCGAGGTCGATGAGTATGAGGTGGTGTCGCGCTACATCAAGTCGATCGGCAAGGGCGTGTTGAAGGTGATGTCCAAGATGGGCATCTCGACCTATCAGTCCTATTGCGGCGCGCAGATTTTCGATGCGATCGGCCTGTCGAGTGAGTTCGTGAAGAAGTATTTCTTCGGCACGGCGACGACGATTGAAGGCATTGGTCTGACCGAAGTGGCCGAGGAAACCGTACGGCGCCATGGCGACGCGTTTGGGGACTTGCCGGTGTTGCGCAACGCGCTCGATGTGGGCGGCGATTACGCCTACCGCATCCGCGGCGAGGCGCATGCTTGGGAGCCCGATTCCATCGCGGCCCTGCAGCACGCGGTGCGCACCACGTCGTACGACAAGTATCGCGCGGAGTTCGCCAAGGTGGTCGACGATCAGTCAACCCGCCTGTTGACCATCCGCGGCTTGTTCGAAATCAAGACGGCCGAGGCGCGCGGCGCGCGGCCGCTGCCGATCGATGAGGTCGAATCGGCGGCTTCGATCGTACGGCGGTTCGTCACCGGCGCCATGTCGTTCGGCTCGATCTCGCGGGAGGCGCACACCACGCTCGCCATCGCCATGAACCGGATCGGCGGCAAGTCGAACACCGGCGAGGGTGGCGAGGAAGCCGATCGCTTCAAGCCGCTGCCGACGGGCGAATCGATGCGGTCGGCCATCAAGCAGGTCGCCTCGGGCCGGTTCGGCGTGACCACGGAGTACCTTGTTAACTCCGACCAGATGCAGATCAAGGTCGCGCAAGGGGCTAAGCCCGGCGAAGGCGGCCAGTTGCCCGGCCACAAGGTCGACGCCACGATCGCCAAGGTGCGCCACTCCACGAAGGGCGTCGGCCTCATCTCGCCGCCGCCGCACCACGATATCTATTCGATCGAGGACTTGGCGCAGCTCATCTTCGACCTCAAGAACGTCAACCCGCAGGCCTCGGTCTCGGTGAAGCTTGTGTCGGAAGTGGGCGTGGGCACGGTCGCGGCCGGCGTCGCCAAGGCGCGCGCCGACCACATCACCGTGTCGGGCTATGAAGGTGGCACGGGCGCGTCGCCGCTCACGTCGCTGAAGCACGCCGGCAGCCCGTGGGAAATCGGCCTCGCCGAGACCCAACAGACGCTCGTGCTCAACGGTTTGCGCTCGCGCGTTGTGTTGCAGGTCGATGGTGGCCTCAAGACGGGCCGCGACGTCATCATCGGCGCGTTGTTGGGCGCCGACGAGTTCGGCTTCTCCACCGCGCCGTTGATCGCGGCGGGTTGCTTGATGATGCGCAAGTGCCATCTCAACACCTGCCCGGTTGGCATCGCCACCCAAGACCCGGTGCTGCGCAAGCGCTTCAAGGGCACGCCGGAGCACGTCATCAACTACTTCTTCTTCGTTGCCGAAGAGGTGCGCGAATGGTTGGCGGCGCTCGGCGTGCGGTCGGTCGATGAGATCATCGGTCGTTCAGATTGGCTGGAGAAGCGGGCGGCGGTTGACCACTGGAAGGCGAAGGGGCTCGATTTCGGCCGGTTGTTCCACCGCGTGGAGACCGCGTCGATCGATGACACCCGCCATTCGCAGTCGCAAAAGCACCCCATCGACGACGTGCTCGACCGCCAGCTGATCGCTGATGCGGTGATGGCGCTCGATCATAAGAAGCCGGTGAAGATCACGGCGGCCATCAAGAGCGTGAACCGCTCGGTCGGCGCGATGCTGTCGGGTGAGGTGGCGCGGCGGTTCGGGCATGCGGGCCTGCCGGACAACACCATCCACGTGACCTTGACCGGCACGGCGGGCCAGTCGTTCGGCGCCTGGGTCGCGCGCGGCGTGACCTTGGAGCTGATTGGCGACGGCAACGACTATGTCGGCAAAGGCCTGTCGGGCGGGCGCATCATCGTGCGGCCGCACCCCGACGCCAAGATTGACCCCGAGCAGTCGATCATCGTGGGCAACACGGTGCTCTACGGCGCGATCGAGGGCGAATGCTACTTCCGTGGCGTTGCCGGCGAGCGCTTCGCGGTGCGCAACTC
>CALSBD010000049.1:0-11001 GCA_943373055.1 Rhizobium sp. Q54 | reverse complement strand
GGATGAGCGCCTGAGTGCCCGAAGCCAGCACGCGCTGCCGCGTCAAATCGAACCGGTCGTCAAGACCGATCGTCCGGTCGATCCCGGATCCATCCGCCATGGTCGTTCCCCTCGCGTTGCTTATCCTTTTGTCGCAAGGCTAGGCGTGGGGTGACGGCCGGTCAATCAGCGTTCACGGCAAAGGAGCCCGCCCGCCCATGCGGGAGCCGATAGGGCGAAAACGGTTGCCTCTCGCGCGGAAGTCTCGCACAACCGCTCAGCCTGGTTCGACGTATCAACGCCACGACACCGCCCGCCGTTCCGCCCCTCCCGGCCCCGTTTCCAAGGACGTCCCCATGCTGCCCAAGCGCCGCTGGCATGAAATGACCACCGTCGACTTCTCCACCAGCTCGACCCGCGACTGGATCGCCGTGCTGCCGATCGCCGCCATCGAGCAACATGGCCCCCATTTGCCCGTCGCCACCGACATGATCATCGGCGAGGCCCATGTTGACCGGGTGATCACCCGGCTGCCCGCCGACCTGCCGGCGACCTTCCTGCCCATCCAGGCCGTTGGCAAATCCAATGAGCATATCTCCTCGCCGGGCACCCTCACCTATTCGTGGGAGACGGTGACGCGCATGTGGATCGAGATCGGCGACAGCGTCGCCCGCGCGGGCGTGCGTAAGATGGTAATCGTCACCTCGCACGGCGGCAACGTGCCCATCATGGACATTGTCGCCCGCGAGCTGCGCGTCAAATATGACATGCTGTGCGTGTCGACCGCGTGGTCGCGCTTTGGCAATCCGGCTGGCGTGTTCTCCGACCGCGAGATCCGCTACGGCATCCATGGCGGCGACCGCGAAACCTCGATCGTGCTGACCGCGCGGCCCGACCTCGTGAAGATGGACCAGGCCGAGGACTTCGGCTCCTCGCAAATGCGGCTGGAGCAGGAGATGACACACCTGCGCCTGCACGGTCAGATGCAATTCGGCTGGAAGGCGCAAGACGCCAACCCGGCCGGCACCGTTGGCGAGGCGCACCTGGCTGCCGCCGCCAAGGGCGAACTGGCGCTCAACCATGCCGCCGACGGCTTCGTGGAGCTACTCAAGGACGTCGCCCGGTTTGATTTGGAACGGCTGTGGACGCCGGAGGCCTAACAGCGAAGCGCAAGCAGCCTTACTCGGCCGCCTGCGCCGATTGCGCACGCACGAGGCCGGTGGCGACAAGCCGCCGGCTGAACTCAGCAAACGCCCCCTGCAGGTGCGCGAATCCCGACGTCTTCTCGTGGGCCTTCTCGTCCATATAGAGCGCGCGGTTCACTTCCACTTGCAGGGCATGCAGCTGTTTGCCCGGCTTGCCATAATGCTCGGTGATAAAACCGCCCGCATAGGGCTTGTTGCGCGCCACCGCGAAGCCGAGGTCGCGCAAGATGCGGCCCGCTGTCTCGACAACATCAGGATGGCACGACGTGCCATACCGATCGCCCAGCACGATATCGGGCCGGTGGCGCATATCCTGGCCACGCACCACCGAGGGCATCGAGTGGCAGTCAATCAACACCGCATAGCCGTGGGTGACATGGGTGCGCGCCAATAGTTTGCGCAAGGTGGCGTGGTAGGGCTTGTAGAACGTCTCGATCCGCTCCAGCCCCTCCGCGACCGAGAGCCGCTCGGCGTAGATCTCTTCTTGCTCCGACACGATGCGCGCGATGGTGCCGAGCCCACCAGCGACCCGCAGCGAGCGCACATTGGCATAACTCGGCAGCCGCCCATCGAACATCTTGGGATCAAGCTCATAGGGCTCGCGATTGACATCCAAGAACGCGCGCGGGAAATGCGCCCGCATCAAGGGCGCGCCGGCGCCCAAGCAGCCGATGAACAACTCGTCGACAAAGGCATCTTCCGAACGGCGAATGGCGCGCTCATCGAGCCGCGACGCGCGCAGGAACGCCGTTGGATACACCGCGCCCGAATGGGGCGAATTGAACACGAACCCGCTCAAGACATCGGGCGGCGTCAGCACCTCGAAGGCAGGGATAGTGTCAAACGCTTCGACGAGGTGCATGGGCCCGGTTCGAACTCCAGCGCAGCGGATCAAACCGCGCGTAATTGGTATGTTGCCAAGCCCCAGCCCTCCTGTCCATTGCGGCGCAGCCCATGCCGAGCGGAAAAACGGATTGCGCTTTCGCCGCCACCAACAGGAGCCGGCGCGCGTTCGGGCGACAGCCGGCTCACGAGCGGGCTGTGGCGCCCCAAACACGGTAAAAATCACTGGGCTTGCGGGGCCGCCAGCTTCACGCGATATTTACCCGCCCGCGTGTTGATGGAGTATCGGGCCCTGGGCTGAGGTTTTGGGCCTCGGGAGCACTGATTCGCGGCGCGAGTTCCTCGCGCCATGACCGACTGATCCGCGCCGCGCCGCCAGGCAGGCGATCGCCGCGACAGGGGACGAACGATCGATGTCACGCATTTTGCTCGCCGAAGATGATAACGACATGCGCAAGTTCTTGGCCAAGGCCTTGGCCAACGCCGGATACGATGTTGTGTCCTTCGACAATGGAAAAAGCGCTTATGAGCGCCTGCGCGAGGAGCCATTCACGCTTCTCCTCACCGACATCGTGATGCCCGAGATGGACGGCATCGAACTCGCCCGCCGCGCGACCCAGCTCGATCCCGATTTGAAGGTGATGTTCATCACCGGCTTTGCCGCGGTGGCCTTGAACCCTGATTCCAACGCGCCCAAAGACGCCAAGGTGCTGTCCAAGCCCTTCCACCTCAAGGACCTCGTCCGTGAGGTCGAACGCATGATGGCCGCCTGAGCGGTTGGTCGTTCAGGCGCAGACCACCGCGCCGGGGCAAAACCACGTTTCGCCTCTTGCGGCCCGCGCCCAAGCTGGCTATACGAACCCCCAACCGCGCCCCGCATCGCGGTTGGTCTTTGGAATGGGCGTGTAGCTCAGCGGGAGAGCACTACGTTGACATCGTAGGGGTCACAGGTTCGATCCCTGTCACGCCCACCATTCCTTAGGTTCGCTCGCATGTGCGAGGACCGGTCATCACATTTCAAATGGCGCTAAAGTGATCACAGGCCCGCTGTGCTTGATTGGCGGCTGGGTCGTATCTTGCGCTATCGCGGAGCAAGCGGCAGATCCACGATCCACCTCGTCCTGAGAGCGAAGCCACCGATGCATCGAACCGTACTTTCCCGTCGAAGCGTCGTGCTGGGGCTTGGGGCCGGACTTTTCGCGCCGCGGCTCGCGACCGCCGCGGATGACCGGCTGCCGGACGGCGAGCCGGCATCGTTTGGCGGCTATAGTGGCTGGCTGACCGGCCCGACACGGCGCTACAAGCACGCGGTCTTGGGCGACGATATCGAGGCATCGGGGTTCGCGGTTACTCAGGCGGGTCGCGTTTGGCGCTATGAGCTTGGACGTGACGCCGTGTTTGAAGACCGGCGCGTCAGGCTCGTTGACATCAACGCCGACGGTGTCCCCGAGGTCCTCGTGGTCAAGTCCACCCTCACCGGCGGAGCCGCCCTTGCCATCTATCGCATTGACCTTGATCGCATAACGCCACTTGCGGAAAGCACGGCCATTGGAGCACCCAACCGTTGGCTTAATCCCATTGGCGTCGACCAATTCACCGGTGCCGGGCTGACCATCGCGGCCGTCGTGACCCCGCATTTGGCCGGCTCGCTTCGGCTCTACCGTGTCGAGGGCTCCAAGCTGGTTGAAGTCACGCGCATTGACGGGTTCACCAACCACATCATCGGCAGCCGCGACCTGGATCTTGCCCGCGTGGTTCAAAGCGGTGGTGCCTCTCCCGCCCGTATCCTGATCCCCCGGCTCGATCGCACGTCCGTCGCGCTTGTGTCATTTGCCGGCGGCGCGCCGCGCATCCTCAAAGACTATTCCGTATCGAGCCGTGTAACCGCCATTGACCCGCCTTCGGGCGGCTTCGCCCGCATCCGCTTAAGCGACGGCTCCAGTCAATCACTCAACCTGATGTCATAACCCACTTCCACGAGCATCTAACGTAATAATTCAACCTGCGAATGCGCCCGTGGCCTGATGCCCGCAAGTCTGTCACCAAAGGCGGTTTCGCTGGTCCGCGCCCTATAAATTGCCCTCCCCCCCGCCAAACCTCATCCACCCGGCACTATCCAGCGGACGTTAAACTGGGTAGTTTTGGGGTCCGAACAAACCGGACATCCCAATGACGCTGCCTGCCAACCATCCCCGATTGACGCGCCGGCCGTTTAGCCAGGGGGAGCTGATCGCTGATGGGTTGTTGCATGCGGCAGCCATGTTGGCGTCGATCATCGGGCTTGCGGTGCTCATTGTGCTCGTCTTGTTCAAGCGTGGCAGTCTTGAGCTGTCGGCGGTGGTTGTTTACGGCATCGGTCTTTTGGCCATGTTCGGCTTTTCGGCTGCCTATAATCTGGTGCCCACTTCGCCGCTGAAGTGGGTGTTGCGGCGGTTCGATCATTCGTCGATTTATCTGATGATCGCCGGCACCTACACGCCGTTCCTCGTCCTGCTCGGCGATCCGTTTTGGGCGATCACGCTGGGTGTCATCGTGTGGGCAGGCGCGATCGCCGGCATTGTGCTCAAGGTGGCGCTGCCGGGGCGGTATGATCGGCTGTCGATTGCGATCTACGTGCTTTTGGGCTGCTCGGCGATGATCGCGCTGCGGCCGATGATTGAGAACCTCCCCGAACCAACGCTTTATCTGTTGTTCGCGGGCGCGATTATTTACATCACGGGCATCGCGTTTTACGCGTGGAAGACGTTGCGCTTCAACAATGTGATTTGGCACAGCTTTGTCGCCGTCGCCGCCGGCTGCCACTATGCCGCGATCGCCCATGCCATGACGGTGTGACGCTGGCCGCGCCCGCACCGCACGTTGGGTTTCAGGTGGTCTATGCGGCGACGCGTCTTTATGGGGGCGCTCAAGGGCTCACATCGCGGACAATCCGACCATCGACAATCGACAGGAGATGCGACACGGATGTATGCGTCCCGCACTTGAGAACCGTGATTTTATGAGGCTCGGGACTCTCCCCGCTCACGGTTCCCTTTGACGTCAGTCCGGTCGCCCCCATTCATGGACCAGCATGTCGCGAAAGCGCACCGCGGCGGGAGACAGGCGGCGCCCGCGGCGCTCGACAAGCCCAATCGAGCGCGTCACAACCGGATTGGTCAGCGCCACCGTGGCAATGAGGGGATGCTCCACTTGCGGCGTGGCCAGGCGCGGCAGCACCGAGACGCCAAGCCCGGCTTCCACCAAGCCCAATGACGTCGACAAATGGTTCACTTCGTAAAACCAGTTGAGGTTCAAGTTGAGATTGGCGTGCGCGAGCGCTTGGTCAAGTACGGCCCGGTTGCCCGATTTCTTCGACACCCCGATGAGCGGATGGCCCTGCAGATCATGCCAGGTCAAGCTCGTCGCTTGGGCAAACGGATGGTCGCGCCGGCACGCCAGCATGAAGGGATCTTCAATGAGCGCTGTAAAGCTCAAGTCATCGCGGGCCGCGCCCGTGATGTTGATGCCGAATTCGACCTCGCCATTGGCGACGGCATCGAGCCCCTCATTGGCCGACAAGTCGAGAATGCGAAACCGAATGCCCGGGTAGCGCGCGTTAAACGCTTCGATCACCCGCGGCAGAAAGTAAAACGCTGCCGTGGGCACGGACGCGAGCGTGACTTGCGCGCGATGGCGGCCGCCCAGGTCGGAGATTGAGAGGATCGATTCTTCGAATTCGTCGACCAAGCGGCGCACCAATGGGGCCAGCTCGCGCCCCACTTGGGTGGGCGCCACATGGCGCGTGGTCCGCTCAATGAGCTGCGCGCCGACCGTGTCCTCAAGCCCCTTGATGCGCCGCGACAGCGCCGGCTGCGACAGGTTGAGCTGCCGCGCGGCCTCATTGAAGGACGACAAATCCAGGACCGCCAGGAAGGCTTTGAGGTCGAGAAATTCGAAATTATTCCGCATTTTGCATCAATCCCACAAATCTAAGCATTTCACAACACAATGAAGCTTCGGCAATCATCCCGGTCAAGACAGGCACAGCCTGCGCACACACGGGAGGAGCCGACGCCATGGACGATCTTGTCCGCATTCCATGCGTCATGATGCGCGGAGGAACGTCCAAAGGGCCGTTCTTCCTGGCGCGCGACCTCCCCGCTGATCCAGCCGCCCGCGATGCCGTGCTCATCGAGATCATGGGCGCCGGCCACCCGCTGCAAATCGATGGCATTGGCGGGGGCAATCCTCTCACGTCGAAGGTGGCGATTGTCGGCCCGGCGTCGCGCGAAGACGCCGATGTCGACTATCTGTTCGCGCAGGTGAAGGTCGACGAGCGCCTCGTCGACACCGCGCCCAACTGCGGCAACATGCTGTCCGCCGTCGGCCCCTTCGCCATCGAAAGCGGCCTCGTGCGCGCCGTGCCCGATGAGACCACGGTTCGGGTGCACAACGTCAATACAGGAACCATCATCGAGGCGCGCATCGGCACGCCCGGCGGCGATCTTCGGTTTCAAGGCGATGTGGCTATCGATGGCGTGCCCGGCACCGCCGCGCCCGTCTATCTCGCCTTCCGCGAGGCCATCGGCGCCAAGACGGGTCAATTGTTGCCAACGGGCGTACCGATTGAGCACATCGACGATATCGCGGTGTCCCTCATCGACGGTGCGACACCGGTGATGATCGCGCGCGCTGACGCCTTCGGGTTGACCGGACGCGAGCCGGCGGCCGTGCTTGATGCCGACACCGACTTCAAAACACGCCTAGAAGCGCTGCGCTTGATCGCGGGCGCCCGCATGGGGCTTGGGGATGTCACCGACTCCGTGCTGCCAAAGCCTGTTTTGATTGGTCCCCCCGCCGGGGCCGGCGACCTCTCGGTCCGCTATTTCACGCCGCACACCTGCCACACCGCGCTGGCGACCACGGGCGCCGTCACGCTCGCCTTAGCCGCGACCTTGCCTGACAGCATCGTGGGATCGGCCCTGCCAGCGTTTAGAGGGGGTGATCTGGTGTGGGAACACCCCACCGGCGCCATGGGCGCGCGGGTCGAGCGCGGCCGGGACGGTGTCCCCGCCGTGTTTGTCATGCGCACCTGCCGGCGCCTTTTTGAAGGCGCTGCTTTGGTCCGGCGCAGGAACTAACCCCGCTCTGGCTCTAGTGGAGCCAGGGCCAAAAGTGACAAGTTCACATCCAAGGGAGGACTCAAAAAATGACATTCAAGATGACCCGCCGCGATGCCTTGATTGGCCTGGTCGCAACAACCACCCTGGCGATGGGCACCCTGGCGATGGGCGGCTCGCCTGCCATGGCCCAGGACTATCCCACCAAGCCCATCACCCTGGTCGTGTCCTATGCGGCAGGTGGCGGCACGGATGCCATTGCCCGTGTCTTCGCCGCCCGCCTTGAGACCGCTCTGGGTGGTCGGGTCATCGTGGAAAATCGGCCCGGAGCGGCCGCCAACATCGGCACGGAAGTGGTCGCCAACGCCAAGCCCGACGGCTACACGCTGTTGATTGGCAATCAAGGCCCAATGGTGGTCAATCCCCATTTGTTCAAGCTGCCCAAGGATCCCGCCGAAAACCTCGAGCCGATTTCCATGATCGCCGACGCCGCCCTGGTGGTGGTGGTGGGCCCGAAGCTCAAGGTCCAGAACCTGGGTGAGCTTATTGCGGCGGCCAAGACCCAGCGCCTCACCTATGGCTCCGCCGGCAACGCATCAGCGAGCCACCTGGGCGCCCTGCTGTTGGGTCAAAAAGCCGGCATCGAGATCAAGCACGTGCCCTATAAGGGGGCTGGTCCGGCGGTCAATGACCTCGTCGGCGGTCACATCGACTTCATGGTGACCACCATCCCGTCCGCCATCGGCCTCATCCAAGACGGCACGCTGAAGGCCCTCGCCGTCACGGGGCCTGAGCGGTTCGCAAGCCTGCCCGATGTCCCCACGGCGCTCGAAGCGGGCGTCGCCGGCTACACCGCATCCGCCTGGTATGGCCTGATGGGTCCAAAGGGCATGCCCGCCGCCGTGTCGGCCAAGATTGCCGAAGCCACAGCCCAAACCCTGAACGACGCCAACATCATCGACAAGCTCAAGAATGACGGCGCAGTACCCTCCAAGCTGAAGGGAGCGGCCTTCGCCGAGTTCATGGCCACCGAGCGCGCCCGTTGGGGCGAGGTCGTCAAGGCCGCCAACATCAAGGTGGAGTGACCACCATGGCGCACGGCGATGAGACGGTCGGGCGGCGCGGTGCGTCGCCCTGGCTGGGGCGCGAGCGCTTGGCGGGGCTGGTCCTCGTCGCCTTTGGGGGTGTCATGCTGGTGGGAGGGGCTCAATTGCCCTTCTTCACCTCCGATGGCATCGGCTCTGGTCTGGCTCCGCGCATCCTGGCCGTCCTGGTGGTGGTCCTCGGCCTTCTGCAAGTGGGGCTCTCCTGGTCAAATCCAGGGCCGCCAACCGGATCGTGGTCCCTGGGGCGCGCGCTGCCTGTCGTGGCCGGCGTTGTCTTGTTCGCCGTGTCGATCCGCGGTTTTACCCTCGGCCCCGTCGAGGTGCCGGAGCTTGGCCTTTCCGTGGCCGCGCCGCTCGCCATTATCGCGTCTGGCCTTGCCGACCGCGGTGCCCGGTTGGGCGAGCTCATTGTATTCGCCCTGGTGCTGACCGCGGTTTGCATCGGCATCTTTCGCTACGCGCTCGGACTTTCTGTCCCCGTGGCACCTTGGCTGATCGGATACTGAGATGTGGGATGTCATCGCCAATCTCGGGCTTGGCCTGTCGGTCGCGCTCACCGTGAACAACGTTGCCCTTTGCTTTCTTGGCTGCCTGATTGGCACGCTGGTGGGCGTGTTGCCCGGTGTGGGACCGGTCGCCACCATCGCGATTTTGCTGCCGGTGACGTTGTCGTTGGATCCGACCGGCGCGCTCATCATGCTGGCGGGCATCTATTATGGCGCCCAGTATGGCGGCTCCACCACCGCCATTCTGGTCAACATCCCTGGCGAGGCCACCGCTGTCGTCACCGCCCTTGATGGCCACCAAATGGCGCGCAAGGGGCAAGCTGGGCTCGCGCTCGGCCTTGCCGCGATCGGCTCATTCATTGCCGGAACCATTGCCACCGTTGTCATTGCCGCGTTGGGCGTGCCCATGACCCGGATGGGCCTCCTGTTCGGTCCGGCCGAATACTTCAGCCTCATGATCATGGGTCTGGTCTTGGCGGTCGTGCTCGCCCGCGGCAGCCTCTTGAAGGCGGTTGCCATGATCGTCGTCGGTATTCTTTTGTCGTGCGTGGGCGCTGATATGGAGACCGGCCGCGAGCGGCTCACATTCGGCCTTCACATGCTGCACGACGGCATCGAGTTCGTCGTGCTAGCCATGGGCATCTTCGGGTTCGGCGAAATCTTCAAGAACCTGGCCGATCCGGAAGTGCGCGACGTGGTCAAGCACAAAATCGGCCGCCTGTTGCCGAGCTTGGCCGAGCTGCGCGCCAACTTGCCACCCATTTTCCGCGGCACCGCATTGGGCTCGATCTTGGGGGTGCTGCCGGGCAATGGCGCGATCCTGGGGCCGTTTGCCAGCTATGCGGTGGAGAAGCGGCTTTCCAAAACGCCCGAAGCGTTCGGCACCGGTGTCCCGGCCGCCGTCGCCGGTCCGGAGTCGGCCAACAATGCGGGAGCTCAGACGTCGTTCATTCCGCTTCTGACCCTGGGCCTGCCGCCCAATGCGGTCATGGCCTTGATGGTAGGCGCCATGATGATCCAGGGCATTGTGCCAGGCCCACAAGTCATTGAGCGCAATCCGGAGCTTTTCTGGGGCTTAGTCGCCAGCATGTGGATCGGCAATCTCATGCTCGTCATTATCAACCTGCCGCTGATCGGCCTGTGGGTGAAGCTCTTGCAGGTTCCCTACCGCTTGCTCTTCCCCGCCATCGTCGTGTTCTGCTGCATCGGCTTGTTCAGTATCTCGAACGATCCAGCGCAAATTGTCATGGCAGCCCTGTTTGGCCTTGTGGGTTATGCGCTGTGGAAGCTTGATTTCGAGTTGGCGCCGCTGGCTCTTGGCTTTGTGCTCGGGCGACTGTTGGAAGAAAAGCTGCGCCAGGCGCTCATTATCTCCGATGGCAATCCGCTCACCTTTGTCACGTCGCCCCTGTCAGCTGCACTCCTTGTGATCGCCGCCACCGCGCTCGCGCTTGCCATGGCACCTTCAATCCGCCGGTCTCGCGAAGACGTCTTCCGCGAAGCCTGAGAGGGCCGTCAGCACGTGTGATCAACATCTCGCCTGCCTTCGCGCCTCAACCAACTCCACGAACGGATTGGGGGTTCGATGCGCGAAGCTCACGAACCGGACGTCAATAATCGCAGGGCTCACTGCATCCACCGGCCCATAGCGGGACCTGCTTCAGGGCCCAAAAGGCGCTGTTTGCAACATCAAAATCGGTCCTATCACGACAGAGACATTTGTGTTTTCGCGATGTTTCGATCGTCGATGAAACACGCACAAAAAGTATTTCAAAATATTTGTTTGACACTGTCGTCCTGCTCTGCTACATATCGAGCTGTCGATATTGCTTGCTGAGCTTTGGTTATCGCGCGTTTGATACCGTGCCCTGAACAAACTTTCCTTCAAGATCGTCAAAGGCACACTTGGCAGCGCTGACGCGTCGCCGAGCATCACTCACGCACGGAAAGGGTCCAACATGACCACGGGCACAGTTAAATGGTTCAACTCCGCCAAAGGCTTCGGCTTCATTCAGCCTGACAACGGGGGCGCTGACGCCTTCGTTCACATCTCTGCCGTCGAGCGCGCCGGAATGCGCGAAATCATCGAAGGTCAGCGGATCGGCTACGACATGGAGCGCGACAATCGGTCGGGCAAGATGTCGGCTTGCAACCTGCAGGCCGTCTGATCAGGTCAGCTTTCCTGTGACCACGGATGTACTGGCACGGTTGAAAGCACAAGACCTTACGAGGCCGGGCAGTAATGCCTGGCCTTTTTCGTTTG
>CALSBD010000048.1:0-11178 GCA_943373055.1 Rhizobium sp. Q54 | reverse complement strand
GGACTGAGCGCGATGGGGCTGTTCGTTTTCTGCGTCGGACGAAGTGGCCTTTTCGGCTGCAGCTCGTACTGCGTTTGACGTCTGGATCGCGGGTCCCCAAAAACAGGAATGGTCGACACAATCAAAAGATGCGTTTCTAGCGTTTGCTTGGTCCGGATCAACCCACGTTGGTTGACAAAGCTGGCAAATCGCAGAGCACTGGGATCGGGCAAAATCGGTAAATTTGCGCGCCGGGGCGCCAATGTCCGCAACCATGCCCATCAACGATCGTGTGTCCTTTGAAGCCGTTGAGCGTGCAGAGAAGGTCATTGAAACCAAATTAAAGAGTGATGTTGTTAATTTTTACGGCGAGATTCGCCCTGGCATCATACCGTTGTTTCGTGATGTTTTGGAAGCACTGGCGAAGCGAATAGACAAACGAGAAATTCTTTCAATTGTTCTGACAACACCTGGCGGCCAAGCCGAAGTTGTTGAAAAATGTGTCGAAATAGCCCGTCATCATTATCCTAGCCTATATTTTCTCATCCCCCGGACAGCCATGTCAGCTGGCACCATATTTTGTATGGCGGGTGATAAGATATTCATGGATTACTCATCATCACTGGGGCCGATTGATCCACAAGTCCCTGACGGCGAAAACAAACACCTCGTGCCAGCGCTTGGATATCTCGACAAAGTCGCCGAAATGGTTGAGAAATCTAACCGAGGAACCCTTACACCCGCAGAATTCGAACTCCTAGCGAAGCAAGATTTAGCAATGCTGCGCTTCTACGAACAGGCGCGCGATCTCTCAATCACACTACTTCGTCAATGGCTTACGCGTTACAAGTTCAAGGACTGGCTTGTCCATCGGACAACAAACAAGGGAGCTTCAGTCACTTTGGCGGACAAGCAGCGGCGCGCCGAAGAGATTGCTACCTTGCTTTCAAACAACAGCCACTGGCATTCCCACGGACGCTACATTGGGATGACCACGTTGAGGGAAGTCGTGCGGCTAGAAATCGAGGATTTTGGCACTGATCCGGAGCTTCAAGCGGCTGTCCGCCTGTATAGCGACGTGATCGCTTCTTTCCTTAGCCGCAGTCGAGTGCCATATTTCATCTACAATCGACATACTTCGGTTTGACGGAGAATCCGGATGGACGAACTCGTACGAACGATCGTTCAAGGCTTGGACCAGCGAGATTCCGAGTTCAGGCAGCAAGTGATGAAGTTTCGCTCGTTTGGCGAGCAAATGCGCCGCGCTGGCGCTGACATGAAACCACAGGGATATACGGTCCCCCTCATGGATCGCATTGAAGTGCCGCCCGATGCTGCAATTCGTCTCACTTCGGTTGGCAACAAAGGGTAGACAGGCGGACCATCGGCCGAATGGTTCGAGGCGTTAGCCGAGGTCTTTCCACCACCCACCGTCCCCGCTATGTCCATACCCCAAGACATCCGGGAGCCGTGCGTGAACCGACCTGACTTAACGATCCCTGTGGCCGATGCGGTGAAGCAGCATTGGGTGGATCGGCATTTGCCGGTTCGGCTGCGGCCCTATGCGCGGCTGGCGCGGTGGGAGCGGCCCATTGGGTGGTGGCTATTGTTGTGGCCGTGCTGGTGGTCGGCCGCGGTAGCAGCCCACGCCGACGGCGCGGCGCTGCCGAACTTATGGCACATGCTACTGTTCCTCATTGGGGCCATCGCCATGCGCGGGGCCGGTTGCACCTGGAACGACATCCTCGACCGCGACCTTGATGGGAAGGTGGAGCGCACCAAACTGCGGCCGATCCCGTCGGGCCAGGTGACCACCAAGCAGGCGGCCGCTTTCATGGTGGCGCAGGCGCTTGTTGGGTTCGTGGTGCTCATTCAGTTCAATTGGTTTTCCATTTGGCTCGGCATCTCGTCGCTCCTCATTGTCGCGATCTACCCGCTGATGAAGCGCATCACCGACTGGCCGCAGGTGGTGTTGGGGCTCGCCTTTTCGTGGGGCGCCTTGATGGGCTGGGCCGCCGCCTTCGGCCGCGTCGATGCGCCAGCCTTGCTGATCTACGCAGCCGCGATCCTGTGGACCGTGGGCTATGACACCATCTACGCCCACCAGGACAAAGACGACGATGCGATCGTTGGCGTGCGCTCCACGGCACGCTTGTTCGCCCACAACACCCAGCGCTGGGTCGGCCTGTTCTACGCCCTCACCGTCGCCACTTGGGTGGGGGCGCTCATCGCAATCGGCGCCGGGCCGATCGCCTATGGGGGCGTTCTGGCGTTCGCGGGGCACCTTGCTTGGCAAGTCGGCACCTTGCGCATTGACGATCCCGACCGCTGCCTCATGCTGTTTCGCACCAACCGGGAGGCGGGAGCGTTGCCGTTCCTCGGCCTTCTCGCGGAGATGGCACTTCGGATGATGTAGGGACCTTACAGTGTCGAACCAGCCGGGGCCGCGCGCGCCTTGAGCGCGGCGGCAACACCGGTCTCGATTTGATAAAGCGCCCCACCCAACTCGCCATCCGGCGCCAATAGAAGCGCGCGGTGGGCAGCGAGGTGATCGGCGATCGCTTGGCGCAACAACGGCGCTTGCGCTTCGGCGGTTGCTTGATGGTCGAGATAGTCCCAGGCCGCCAGCCCCGCGACGAGCGCGGCGCCGACCACACCGGAGACGACCGCCCCTGAGGCCGCCGCACCGGCCCGGCCGCCAACGGTGAGCGCCATGCGCCCCGCGGTCGCCGACACCAGCCCAGTCGCGCCGCGCGCGGCGACCGAAGGGCCAAACACCCGCACGATCGAAGCCGCCGCGCCGCGCGCGAGCGTCGCCCTGAGCGGCCAGACCGCCGCACCCGCGCCGCCCACGACCAGCGACTTCACCGTCAACGGCGTGCCGTCGGGGGCGTGATCGGCCACGATTGTGCCTAGCGCGTCGAGCCGACGGCTCAGCGCGGCTGTGTCAATCGCGTAGCGCGCTTCAATACCTGAGAGCTCCGCTTGGGCAACCGAAGCGAAGCGGTCGGCCATGTGGCTGGCGATGCGCTCCATCTCTAGCTTTAACGTCTCCGGATGGATCACCCGCTCGCCGAACGCATCGGCCATGCGGGCGGCCAGGCGGGCGTCCGCATCGGGACCGCCGAGCGCGAAGGCACGCGCGCCATCCAGGGCATAGGTCACCGCGCGGCTCTGCGCCTGCCAATAGCCGAAATACCACGGCACGAAGTCGGCCTCGACCCGAGCGATCATACGCGCGTGCAGGCGGTCAAGCTCGTCCGCCCCCGCCTTGAGGGCCGCCGCGCGCGCAGTGGTGATGCTGTCGAGAACCGCCTGGTCAACGCCGGCCCAATCCACCGGCACGACCAATTGCTTGAGCCGCACGGCGGTTTCGCCCGCCCGCTCCCACAGGCCAAACCGATCACTCACCATGACGAGCGCACTGGCGGCCAGAAACAGGCCCGCGCCGACCGCAAGCATCCCGCGCGTTAGCCGCGTCACTGGGCCGCCACGGCGCACGACCCGCGTCTCGATCACATGAACCGTCGACGGCGTCGCCCCAGAGGCAAGGACAGGAAGGTCGGAGGAAGAACCACGTCGCATGAAAGCCACCCCGGATAGGACATTCGGAGCGTAAGATGGCGTGCGATTGTGAGCGAATCGCGACCGCTCGGCTCAGGCGCCCGCGGTCATCTCCGCTCCAACCACCATGGGCTGCTCCCCCACCAGGCCCGGCTTACGGCGGGCAAGGAAGCGGGGGCGGCGCTTGGCGAGCACACTGCGCCGCCGACGCGGAGCTGTCGGGCGGATATCGACCGCACCAAGGCGCTGGTCAATCACGGTGAGCCGACCATCGGGTTCCGCCATCAGCCGTGGCAGCCGCAGCGCGCGCGCCCAGCTGAGCCAATCGGCCACCACCTCATCGAGATCCTCATAGGTGGCGAGCGGCACGGACAGCTGGGGATCACGGTGCCGCAGCACGAGCGTGACCAAGGTGTCGAGCGTGTCCGCGTTCGCCGACACTTCGACGCACACCCCCTCGAAGGCCTCGGGCGGGAAGCGCAAAACGAGCGGGATGCCCGACGGCAGCTTGCGCGCCACAGAAATCATCGCGGGCTCAATAACGACGGCGGCCCCTGACGCAACGCCCTCAAGCCCTGTATGATAGGTAAATCGTGCTGGCAGCGCGGCCGGGTCGATCCGGAAGGCTTCGCCAAGGGCGGGCGCTCCGCTCATGTCGATGCCTGGGGTCGTCCGGGCCCGCGCCGTGAGCGACGCGGGCCCGGTGTCATCGGATCGGGCGGGCTGGCCCCGCTCGTATGTTTGACGTCCCATTGTTCGCGCCTCCGGACGGCTCCGGTTGATCCGGATGCTCGTCCTGGCGGGGGGCCCCTTATTGGGTATGTCTCACCCCGCCGATATGACGCACGATAGGCGTCGGGTCGCTCGAATCGACTTAAGGAAGTCGGTTAAATTTTCTTGGATTTTGAGAGGGTTAGCGGAGTCTCACCAGACCAACCGATAAAGCCTTTGGAAAGGTTGACCGGATGTTCATCGCCTCCTCCACCCTCTTCGCGGCCGCCTTGTGGGTCTCAGCGGCGGTGATCTTGCACGTCGCCCTGGTCATCCTTGTGATCCGGGAGCGGCGGCGCACCGGCATTGGGCTCAGCGATGGCGGCGACCCGCGGCTCCTGTCCGCCATTCGCGCCCACGGCAATACGACCGAGCAAGCCCCCTATTTCCTGGCCCTCCTCATCATGCAGTTTCTCGCCGGCGTCCCGGCCCTGTTGCTTCACGCCTTTGGCGCGCTGTTCATCGCCAGCCGGGTGTTTCATGCCCAAGGCCTGATGCAGTCGGCGAAGCTGTCGACCGGGCGCACCTTTGGCACGCTGGGCACATGGGCGTCCTATATCTTAGGCACCGGCGCCCTGTTCTCGGTCATGCTGCTCTCGTAATCGTGTCGGTGGCCTCCGCCCGGCTCTAGCTTGCGGGGGGGCAGCGAACGGCCTACATCGGGCAGGAGATGTCTGCGCCGTCCTGGCCGCCCGAAGGAGCCCCCATGTCCGATATCCTCGATCCGTCGGCGTTGCGTGACCGTGCCGAGGCGCTGGTCGCCGCCGCGCTGAAGGCGGGTGCCGATGCGGCCGACGCGGTGGCCGTGCGCGGCATGTCGCTGGGCGTGGATATTCGCCTGGGCGCGCTGGAAGAGACCGAGCGGTCGGAATCGGACGACTTTGGTCTGCGCGTCTTCGTCGGCAAGCGCCATGCCTCGATCGGCGCCAATGTGATCGGCGACCCCGCCGCGCTCGCCGAGCGCGCCGTCGCCATGGCCCGGGTCGCGCCCGAGGACCCGATGGCCGGCCTCGCCGATCCCGCCCGGTTGACGCGCGAGATTGCCAATCTTGATCTCGTCGATGCCACCATCCCGTCCACCCGTGATCTCATCGACCGTGCCATGGCCGCCGAGGAAGCCGCCCGCGCGGTCGCCGGCGTCACCAATTCGGGCGGCGCGCATGCCGGCTGGTCGTTGGGTGGATTGGTGCTCGTGACCTCCCATGGTTTCTCCGGCGCTTATCTCGTCTCGCGCCATTCGCTCTCAGTCACCGCCGTCGCCGGGAGCGGCACCGGGATGGAGCGCGACTATGATGCGACGTCGAAGACCCATCTCGCCGACCTTGATGATCCGCTGGCGATCGGCCGCTCGGCAGGCGAGCGCGCCGTGCGCCGGCTCAATCCGCGCAAGTTGCCGACCCAAAAGGCACATGTGGTGTGGGACCGCCGAGCAGCCGTCGGCCTCATCGGGCATCTCTCTTCCGCCATCAACGGCGTCGCGATCGCCCGCAAGACCTCGTTCTTGAAGGACCGCATGGGCCAGGCGATCTTCCCCAAGGGTGTCACGATCACCGACGACCCCAGCCGTCCACGGGGTCTGGGCTCGCGCCCCTTTGATGGCGAGGGCTTGGCGTCGGCGCCGCTTGCCGTGGTCGAGGATGGCGTGTTGAACCACTGGTTCCTCGATAGCACCACCGGCCGCGAGCTGGGTCTTGCCTCCAATGGCCGCGCGTCCCGCGGTACCGGCTCGCCCTCGCCAAGCTCGACGAATCTAACGCTGTTGCCCGGAAACCGGAGCCGCGACGCCCTGCTCGCCGATATCAAGACGGGTCTCTATGTGACCGACATGATCGGCTCAGGCGTCAACGGCATCACCGGCGACTATTCGCGCGGCGCCTCGGGGTTCTGGATCGAGAACGGCGAGCTGACCTATCCGGTCTCCGAGGTCACGATCGCCGGCAACCTGATCGACATGTTTGCCCGCCTGCAAGTCGCCGACGACTTGATCTACCGCTTCTCCATGAACGCCCCGACCGTCGCGGTGGAGGACTTGACCATTGCCGGCAAGTGAGGGCGCCCACGGCCGGGTCGCCGACCGCTTCGCCGACGACGCGGCGCTCATTGTGGCCGCCGCTACCGCCGCCGGCGCGATTGCGCTCACCTTCTTCCGCAAGGATCCGTCGACCTGGCTGAAGGATGGCCACTCGCCCGTCAGCGAGGCCGACATTGCCGCCAATGATCACCTCAAGACCGCGCTGCGAGCCGCGCGACCGGCGTATGGCTGGCTGTCGGAGGAAACCACCGACACCGAGGAACGTCTCGCGCGCGAGCGGGTGTTCATCGTGGACCCCATTGACGGCACGCGCGGCTTTCTCGCCGGATCGGACGAATGGGTGGTCTCGGTCGCCCTGGTCGAGCGAGGCCGCCCGATTATTGGCGTGTTGGCCCGGCCGGTCACGGGAGACATCTATCTCGCCACCCGTGGCGGCGGCGCGTGGCTCAATGGCGCAGCACTTAACGGTCCGGTTGATGCCCTTGCGCGCGAGGGCGGCCTGCGCTTTGCCGGCACCCGCAAGCTCACCTCCGGACCAGCCCTTGATGGGCTTGGCCTTGATCGGCGACCGTTCGTTCCCTCGCTTGCGCTGCGCTTAGCGCGGGTGGCGACCGGCGAATTGGATGCGACCATCGCCGGGGGGCAGGCCCATGATTGGGACCTTGCGGCTGCCGATCTTTTGGTGCACGAAGCGGGCGCCTTGCTGACGACGGTCGAGGGACAAGGCCTCGTTTATAACGGCGCGTCGACGCGTCATCCGCCGCTTGCCTGTGCGGCGGAACCGGTTCACGCGCGCCTGCTGGCGGCCTATGCGGCCGACCACACGCGCTGACGAGGTGGTGCTCCCTTTGCCTCGGGCAGCAGCGGCGCGCCGTGGCGTGGGGGCCTGATCCCATCGCTGTGGCGTCTCATTCGTCCCGCCCCAGCGGCACCCGCGACAGCCCGTCCCAAGCGGGCTCAGGAGACCACCGATGCCTGATCAACAACTCTTGCACCTCGTGTTCGGCGGCGAGCTCACCGACCTTGATGGCGTGACCTTCAAGGATCTCGACAAGCTCGATATCGTGGGTATCTACCCCAACTACGCCTTGGCGCATCAGGCCTGGAAGGCCAAGGCGCAGGCAACGGTGGATAATGCGCAGATGCGCTATTTTGTTGTCCACCTGCATCGCCTGCTGGACCCCAACGCGACCGCTTGAAGACGCTACGGCAGCCCCTAAGTGAGGGTGGGCTTGGTCGCTTGCCGAGCACGGCCTGCGGTGGCGGGCGGTCATCACGCCGCATTCTCCCTGCTTGATTGGCGCGCAAAATTGCGCTTTCTCAGCGCGCCGTAGTGGCGCTGAGTGGCGAAACGCAAAACCTGTGGGCGTAAGCGGACAGCATTGCGCGTCTCGCGCCTGAAGGCTGATGAGGTCGAACGGAATGTGGAAGCGGTTGACGGCTTCGCCCTCGGTCCGCCAGGGCCTTGGGCGGCTTCTGGCCGGCTACTTGCGTCTCGTCGGTCGCACCAATCGACTGGTCGTTGACCCGCCCGATTTGTTCGAGACCCGCCGCTCGGACTTTCCCGGTGTGTTGGCGGTGTGGCATGGCCAACATTTCATCGTGCCGCTCGGGCGCCCGGACTGGATGCCCTGCAAGGTGATCATTTCTCGCTCCAATGACGGCGACATCAACGCGATCGCATCCGAGCAGTTCGGCATTGGCGCCATCCGGGCGTCGGGCGGGCGCAATGCCGCGCAGACCAAGCGGCGTGGCGGCGCGCGCGGCGCGCTGGAAGCGGTGCGCGCGATCGGCGAGGGCTTCAGCGTCCTCTTGACCGCCGACGTGCCCAAGGGCCCGGCCCGCGTCGCCGGCAGCGGGATTGTGACCATCGCCAAGCATGCCCGCCGGCCGATCTTGCCCGTGGCCATGGCAACCAGCCGCTATCTCACCTTGCCAAGCTGGGATCGCGCCGCGCTCAACCTGCCGTTCGGCGTCATGTCGCTGGTGGTCGGCCCGCCCATTGAGGTGCCCGCCGACGCTGACGACGACGTGATCGAGGCCAAGCGCCTGGAGGTCGAAGCCGCCCTCAATGTCGCCACCCGCCGGGCCTACGAGCTCGTCGGCGAGCGGTCGCGGAGGCAAGCCTGATGGCGAAGCGGGATGGGTGGATGCGCGGTCACGCGGCCCTGGGGCACCTTGCCACCGGGCCCGTGCGGCTGATGCTCGCCTACCGCACCTTGCGCGGCAAGGAAGACCGCAAGCGGCTGCGCGAGCGGCTGGGCGAAGCAAGCCTGGAGCGACCCACGGGTCCTCTCATTTGGGTGCACGCGGCCAGCGTCGGTGAGACCGCGCTTGTCATACCGCTCATTGAGGCGATCACCCGGCGCGGTGTGCGCGTGCTGTTGACGACGGGCACCGTGACATCCGCCGAGATCGCCGCGCGCCGCTTGCCGTTCGGTGCGTTCCATCAGTTCGTACCGGTGGATGCCCCCGCTTATGTGCGCCGCTTTCTCGACCACTGGCGCCCCGAAATCGCGCTGTTCGTTGAATCGGAGCTGTGGCCGGGCCTCATCTTCGCGCTCGCCGAGCGCGGCATCCCGCCGATCCTGGTCAATGGCCGCCTGTCGCCCCGCTCCGCTGGACGCTGGGACAAGGTGCCCGGCTTTCGCACCGCCCTGTTCAGCCGGCTCACGCTGGTGTTATCGCAGTCGCACGACGACGCCGAGCGTTTTCGAGCGGCTGGCGCGCCCACCGTGGGCGTCACCGGCAATATCAAGTTCGACGTTGGCGAACTGACCCACGACGCGGCCGCCTTGGCTGAGCTTGAAGCCGCCGTTGACGGCCGTCGGGTGTGGCTTGCGGCCTCCACCCACCCCGGCGAAGAGACACTCGTCGCCGAAGCGCTCGACCTGTTGAAGGCGCGTGACCCGCGTGTGCTGGTCATCCTGGTGCCCCGCCACCCGCCGCGCGGGGCGGACCTCAAAACCGAGCTCACCGCGCGCGGTCTCACGGTCGCCCGCCGCTCGACGGGCGAGGCGCTCACGCCCGACACCCACATCTACCTCGCCGATACAATTGGCGAGCTTGGTTTGTTTTATCGCTTGGCGCCGATCGCCTTTATTGGTGGGTCTTTGGTGCCCCATGGTGGACAAAACCCCATTGAGGCGATCAAGCTAGGGGTCGACGTCATTCACGGACCGCACGTGCACAACTTCAAAATCGTCTACCGGGCGCTCGAAGCCGGGGGCGCGACCCGCGCCATCGAGAATGCCCATGGCCTCGCCGCGGCGGTCGCCAAGGGCTTCGCACGCCCCGACGACCGCGAGCGCCGCGTGGAAATCGCCCAGGCCGTGTGCGCGGACTTGAGCGGCGCGCTCGGCCGCACGCTGGAGGCCCTGGAGCCGCACGTGCACCCGCTCACGCTGGCCGCCTCGATCGCGCGGCGCGAGGACCCCAGATGACCACCGCGCCCGCCCATTGGCAGGACCGCTCTTGGAAAGCCCTCGCCTTGATGCCGGTGGGCGCCGTCTATGGCCGCGTCACCTTGGCGCGCATGGCCCGCGCGGCCAAAACAAAGCCCGCCCCCGTACCGGTCATCTGCGTCGGCAATCTGATCGCCGGTGGCGCGGGCAAAACGCCGACGGCCATCGCCGTTGGGCGGATGCTGTCGACTATGGGCCGCAAGCCCGCGTTCTTGTCGCGCGGCTATGGCGGCACTTTGGTGGGGCCCGTGCGCGTCGATACCGATTTGCACACCGCCGCCGACGTGGGCGACGAACCGCTGCTTTTGGCGCGTGCCGCGCCCACCTACATCGCCAAGGACCGCGCGGCCGGCATCCCGATCGCTTACGGCGCGGGCGCCGACGTGGTGGTGATGGACGACGGCTTCCAAAACCCCACGGTCGCCAAGGACGCCTCGATTGTCGTCATTGACGCGGGCTATGGTGTCGCCAATGGCCTGTGCATGCCTGCCGGCCCACTACGTGCGCCCATCGAAGGCCAGATGCGCCACGCCGACGCCCTAGTGGTGGTGGGCGACGGCGACGCCGCCGATCCGGTGATCCGCATTGCCGCTCGTCGTGGTCTGCCGGTGTTTCGCGCTCACCTGAAGCCGCGCAATCCGGACCTGTTCGCCGGGCTCCCGGTCTTGTGCTTTGCCGGCATTGCCCGCCCGCAGAAGGTGGTCGACACGCTGATGGCCGCGGAGGCGCGCGTCGACGAGACCCGCTTCTTCCCCGATCACCACGCCTATCAGCCCCACGAAGCCAGCCGCTTGATCGACGTGGCGGAGCGCAATGGGCTCACCCCGGTGACGACGGAGAAAGACCTCGTGCGGCTCGCCTCGGCCAAGGACGGCCCGTTGTTCGACCTCGCCCGCCGCGCGATGGCGATCCGGGTCGACCTCGCGTTCGACGAGCCGCGTCGGTTTAAGGTGTTTCTCATCGACGTCATCAAGCGCGCGCAGTTTCGTCGACTGATGGGCTTTTAATCCGGACCGCGGCCCTGCGCGAAAACCCTGCGGCAAGGTTGCGCATGCGACCATGGTCGACCACTTGATGTTGATCCAGCGCATTGACCGGCGGGTCGTCGCACCGTCCAATGCGCGCCCTTGTCTTCTCGACGCGCGCGTGGTGGAAGGTCTCGCGCCGCCGGCGCGTGAGTTAAGACGGGGAGCCGCGGGCGCTCACACGCCGGTGGCACGACACAAGATCAGCGCACCCGTTCAACGGGTCGCATGACCGGGGGAAACACACTCATGTCAACGGTCCTCTTGCACCATCCGTGCTTCACCGGCCACCAGACCCCGCTCGGTCATCCCGAACGACCCGATCGCATGCGCGCGATCGACC
>CALSBD010000047.1:0-11396 GCA_943373055.1 Rhizobium sp. Q54 | reverse complement strand
TGAATGGATCGATCACGTTGCCGACCGACTTCGACATCTTCTCGCCGCGGTTGAACAAGAAGCCGTGGGCATAGACGCGGCGGGGCAGCGCGATGCCGGCCGACATCAAGAACGCGGGCCAATAGACCGTGTGGAAGCGGACAATATCCTTGCCGATCACGTGCAGGTCGGCCGGCCAATAGCGCTGGAACGCGGCGCTGTCGGTGTCAGGATACCCCACGCCGGTGATGTAGTTGGTCAGCGCATCAACCCACACATACATCACATGGCTGTCGGCGCCGGGCACCTTGATGCCCCAGTCAAATGTGGTGCGGCTGACGGACAGGTCACGCAAGCCCCCTTTCACGAACGAGATCACCTCGTTCTTGCGCTCATCGGGACCGATGAACTCCGGGTGCGCCTCGTAGTGGGCGAGCAGGCGATCAGCATAGGCGGACAGGCGGAAGAAATAGCTCTCCTCCTCAGTCCACTCCACCGGCGTGCCCTGTGGGCCGCGGCGGATGCCGTCGTCGCCCACCGTCGTCTCGCTCTCCGCGTAATAGGCTTCGTCGCGTACGGAGTACCAGCCGGCGTAGCTATCCTTGTAGATGTCGCCCGCGGCCTCCATGGCGCGCCAAATCGCCTGGCTTGAAACATGATGGGCCGGCTCCGACGTGCGGATGAAGCGATCGTACGAAATGTTGAGCGCAGCGCTCATGTCCTTAAACACAGCGGCGTTGCGATCGGCGAGCGCTTGGGCGGTCAACCCTTCCCGCTCGGCGGTCTGCAGCATCTTGAGGCCGTGCTCGTCGGTCCCGGTCATGAAAAACACGTCATAGCCATCCAGCCGCTTGAAGCGGGCCAAGGCATCGGTGGCGATCACCTCATAGGCATGGCCGATGTGCGGCCGCCCATTGGGATAGGAAATCGCCGTCGTGACGTAAAAGCGACGGGGCTGTGACATATCGATCTTTCTCGTACCGGCTTGATGAAGCGCGCGGGCCGATGATGTAGAGGCGATTGAGGGGGTAAGTCCAGACCGGCGCGCGACTTTGCGACACCCTGTCCGTGCTCAAGCCTCACCCGAAGATCGATCAGCCAGCCGTCAGGGCCGCACGCAGGCCGCGATCGCCTCGCGGAAGGCGCCCTCGACGGTGGGGGCATAGGTCAGGCTTGCCGACATGGCGGCGAGATCGGCCTCTGTTGCCGCGCGGGCGGTGCGGGTGGCCGCACACTGGCACTGGGTCGACAGCCGCTCGCGATTGATCGACTTGTGGTTCCACAAGCCCAAAATGCAGCGGTCGAGCGCGCGCAGGCGGATCTGCTCACGATCAACGGGCGCCTTAAAGCCGGGGAAGCCCGGGCGCACGGGCGGGGCCACGATCGGCACCGGGGCCGCGCGTTCGGCCGGCGCGGCACCTTGCGGCGCGGTCTGGGCAGCAGGGGTTTGGGCGGCGGGGGCTTGGGGGGTCTGGCCCGGCAGCGGCAGCACGGTCTGCGCCAGCAGCGGGCTTGACGCCACCGCCAAAAGGCTCGCCACCGCGATCGCACCCATCTTCACGCCGAACCGCATTCCTGCCTCCGAACTGCTTCGCACTTGAGCCTCTACCTATCGCAGGCGGCGGCCGATGCAAGCCCTTCGGCAGTGCACAAAAATCAAGTGCGGCGGAAATGTCGCACCAATATCAATCGCTTCGCTCACGCAGGGCTGCTGTGCGCTCACAGCTTGGTGATCGCCACCTTGGTATCGTGAAAGGCCGCGCCGCCAAAGGGGGCGACCGGATCGGCGCCGGTGAGGGTGTTAATCCCCGCCCCGCCCTCATGCGCCGCATTTGGCCACAGTCCTTCGGCGATGACGACCCCGGGGAGCACGCCCGCGAAGCGCTCGGCGAACAAGATGACCGCACCACGCGCATTCGACAGCTGCACGCGATCGCCGTCGGTGATCCCGAGCCGCTCGGCGTCGGCCGGGTTGATCTTCACCGTGGGCCGCCCTTCCTTTTTGCGCGAGCCGGGGGTTTCGTTGAAGGTCGAATTGAGGAACGAGCGGGCCGGCGACGTGGCGAGCCGGAACGGATGGGCCTCATCGGCCGCCTCAATCACCTCCCAGTGGTCGGGGAAGCGCGGCATCTGGCGATAGGGTCCCATCGGCCCGTCATTGGGCGCCTTCACGCGCGGCCAATCGGGGGCGAAGCGGAACTTCTTATCGGGATAGGCAAAGCCGTCGAGATAATGCGCCTCGCGGAACGGGGGCTGGCAGTCGATCCAGCGGTTTTCGATGAGGTGATTGAGATCGGGCCAACCGGAGTGACGCAGCATCCAATCGACGTGCTCGCGCACCGTCATGTCAAAACCGCGATGCGTCGCGCCGACGCGCCGCGCGATCTGGCTATTGACCCAGTGATTGTCGCGCGCCTCGCCGGCCGGCTCGATCAACTTGCCGCCCCAGATAATGTATTGGTGGCCGCCGCCTTTATAGACGTCGTCATATTCCACAAACATCGCCGCTGGCAGCACGATGTCGGCCATGCGGGCGGTTTCGGTCATCACCTGCTCATGGACGACGACGAACAGATCCTCGCGCGCGAAGCCCTCCTTCACGAGGGCTTGCTCCGGGGCGACCGAGACGGGGTTGGTGTTTTGAATGAGCATCGCCTTGACCGGCGGTCCGCCGCGCAGCGCGTCGGCATCCCCGGTGAGCACCGCGCCAATGCGCGATTGGTCCAGCATGCGGACCTTCGTGTCGCGCACGTCGAGGCCCTCGATCATCAGCTTGTTGAGCCGATAGATCGCCCCATTGTTGTGAAACGCCCCGCCCCCTTCATACTGGAATGCCCCGGTGACGACCGCGATACAGGAAGCGGCGTGCATATTGACCGCGCCGTTGCGCGAGCGGGAAAAACCATAGCCGAGCCGGAAAAACGTCTTCTTGGTAGTCCCCACAAGCGCCGCGAATGCCTCGATTGCGTCCACGCTAAGACCGGTGATGGCGGCGGCCCATTCAGGGGTCTTTGTCTTCACGTGCTCAGCGAACGCGTGGGGCTCGTCGGCATAGCGATTGAGGTAGTCCCAATCGGCGTGCCCATCCCGAAACAGGCAGTGCATGACGGCGCACGCAAGCGCGCCATCGGTGCCGGGCTTGAGGATCAGTGCCATATCGGCCTGCGCGACCGTTTCGGTGCGATAGACGTCGATGGCGACGATCTTGGCGCCGCGCGCCTTGCGGGCTTTCACCGCGTGGGTGAGCACGTTGATTTGCGTGGAGGCGGCGTTGGTACCCCAAATGACGACGCAATCGGCCTTCTCGATCTCGCGTGGATCGGGGCCGGCCAATTTGCCCGTGCCGGCGATATAGCCGGTCCAGGCCATATTGGTGCAAAAGGTGTCGAACTGGCCCGAATAACCCTTCGCGTGGCGCAGGCGGTGGATGCCGTCACGCTGCACGAGGCCCATGGTGCCCGCGTAATAATAGGGCCACACGGCCTCGGCACCATACGCGGCCTCGGCCTTTAAGAAGGCTTCGGCGACCCGGTCTAGCGCTACGTCCCAACTGATGCGCTTGAATTCGCCCGCGCCCTTGGGACCGACGCGCATGAGCGGATAAAGGACGCGGTCGGGATTGTGCACCCGCTCGGCGTAGCGGGCGACCTTCGCGCAAATGACGCCATCGGTGTAGGCATTGTCGGCCGCGCCGCGCACCCGGCCGATTTGGGTCGGCGAGAGAACGTCAACCTCCAGCGCGCAGGTCGACGGGCAATCGTGCGGGCAAGCCGACGGCAAGGTGCGGGGATAGACAGCGTCGGGACGGGTCGGGGCGTTCATGGCATCTCCTACAGCCCCACGAGTTCATCGACGCGACCGGGTCGGGTCAAGCGAAAACACCCGTAGGAGCCGCATTTGACACCTCAAGAGGCTGGCGGGGCGTGTGCATCTTGGGACTGCCTTTACCGGTTGGCGCTAGGCTTGATGGTGAGGGAAAGCGAAGGAGAGGCGCGTGCGCATCACGGCACACATCATCGATGGCCATCGGGTGGAGCTGAGGCCGTCGCCGCTGGAGCGGACCTGGATGGACGAAACCAATGACCGGTTCGCCTATCGCTGCCTGCCGCTCACCATCGCCAACGCGGTGGGCTGGGAGATCCTGTGCCCCGCCGGGTTCGTGGCGACCTGGGACGGCTCGAACGGGCAAGACGCGATCCGCATTCGTGGTGATGGCGGCGGGCCAGCGCCGGCGGTCAGCCATTTTGGCCACGGCATCCTCACCTTTCACGTGCCGTGCCTGTTTCGCACTGAGCCCGGCGTTCAGCTGCTGGCCCAGGGGCCAATCAACCGACCGAAGGACGCCATCGTGGCGTTGACCGGCATCATCGGAACGGATTGGTCGAGCTATACCTTCACCATGAATTGGAAGTTCACCCGGCCGGGCCTTGCCATCCGCTTCGACGCGGGCGAGCCGTTCTGCCACATCATGCCGATCGCGCTGGCTGCCCTCGAAGCCGTGGAGCCGGTGGCTTCGACCTTGTCGGCGGTCCCTGAGCTGGCGGCCAAGCACGAGGCGTGGTCGAAGAGCCGAAGCGCGTTCAACGACGATCTCAAGCTCGAGAACTCGGCTGCGCGGGACCAAAAATGGCAAAAGAGCTACCACCGCGGCGTCCATGCCGACGGCGACAAGGCCGAGGTGGAGCATTTCTCAAAAGTGCGCATGCGGCCGTTCAAGCCGGCCGAGGGCGGCTGATCAGGCGACCTGCCGGCGACTTCTGAGGCCGAGCACACCCATGAGCGACAGGAACAGGCCGCCCGCAATCACCGCCCAGGAGACCGGCGCCACGTTGCGGCGGATATCGAGCCCAAGCGTCATGACGTCGGCGCTGGCCGGACCCTCGGGCGCGACGGTGATGACGTAGCGGCCTTCGTCAGGGGTCGGCAGCAAGGCGGCGCGATTGCTGGTCTGTTCGATCGGGCGCTGATCGGGCTGGTCGGAGGTGATGGCGAGCCGCACGGACTGCGTCGAGACTACCGTAGTGCCGCGACGCACCGTCACCTGAAATGTCTGCCCCGCCGACACGCCCCGCTCGCCCCGATTGGCGCGCAAGGACCCCGTCAGCATCACTTGGACCGGGTTCATATCCGGACGCAGATCGACCGAATAACTGGACGAGGCCGGCGGGCCACCCGCGATGGCGCGGTCATAAAGCGCGGCGGTGGTCAGCGGCGCGCCCGAAAACCAGGTCTGATAGACGAGGTGACCGAGCGCGACAGCGAGGCCGCAGACAATCAAGATGACGGCGCCAAGGCGGTTCATGGGAGTCCTTTGGATCAAATGAAACGGCGCGGCAGGACAGCCGCGCCGCGCCGTGATGTGGACTTCGCGCTCAGCGCTTCAAGATCGAGCGGCCGGCATAAACCGCCTGGGTGCCCAGCTCTTCCTCGATGCGCAGCAGCTGGTTGTACTTGGCCAACCGGTCGGAGCGGGCGAGCGAACCGGTCTTGATCTGACCGCAGTTGGTAGCGACCGCCAGATCGGCAATCGTGGAGTCTTCCGTCTCGCCCGAACGGTGCGACATGACGGCCGTGTAGCGCGCTTTGTGAGCGGTCTCGACCGCATCAAGCGTCTCCGACAGTGAGCCGATCTGGTTCACCTTGACGAGGATGGAGTTGGCGACGCCCTTTTCGATACCCTGGCGCAGGCGCTTGGAATTGGTGACGAACAGGTCGTCACCGACAAGCTGGCAGCGATTGCCGACCATGTCGGTGATGATCTTCCAGCCCTCCCAGTCATCTTCGGACATGCCGTCCTCAATGGAGATGATGGGGTAGTTGTCGACGAGCTTGGTGAGATACTTAGCCTGCGCCTTGGGATCGCGGGTCTTCTTCTCGCCCTCATAGACATAAGCGCCGTTCTTGAAGAACTCGGTCGCCGCGCAGTCGAGCGCGAGGAAGATATCCTCACCGGGCTTGTAGCCGGCCTTCTCGATCGACTGCATGACGAAATCGAGCGCCGCTTCGGCAGACTTGAGATTGGGGGCAAAGCCGCCCTCGTCGCCCACATTGGTGTTGTGGCCGGCGTCCTTCAACGCCTTCTTCAAGGTGTGGAACACCTCGGCGCCCATGCGCAGACCTTCAGCGAAGGTCTCCGCGCCGGCCGGCATGATCATGAATTCTTGGAAGTCGATCGGATTGTCGGCGTGCACGCCGCCATTGATGATGTTCATCATCGGCACCGGCAGCACTTGTGCACGGGCGCCACCGACGTAGCGATACAGCGGCAAGCCGGTCGTCTCGGCGGCGGCCTTGGCGACGGCGAGCGAGACGCCCAGGATCGCGTTGGCGCCCAGTCGGCTCTTGTTGGCCGTGCCGTCGAGTTCGATCATGATCTGATCGATCTTCATTTGATCGGTCGCGTCCATGCCCGACAGCGCGTCGAAGATCTCGCCGTTGACCGCGTCGACCGCCTTGTCGACGCCCTTGCCGAGATAGCGCGACTTGTCGCCATCGCGCAGTTCCACCGCCTCGTGGGCGCCGGTCGAGGCGCCGGAGGGCACCGCCGCGCGGCCCTTGGAGCCATCCTCCAGGATCACGTCGACTTCCACGGTCGGATTGCCGCGGCTGTCGAGGATTTGGCGGCCGATGATGTCGAGGATGGCGGTCATGAAGTGGGTCTCCCGATCAACAGGGGCACCGGTGGCCCCGCATTTGGGCGCGTTGATAGCGGGATCGGCGCGGTTTGGCAAAGGCGGTGATGGGGGAGATTTCCGTTGCGATCTTCGCCAAAGGAGTCACTTGCTGGCCCCATCAACCCCCGCGACAGACGCGCGCGGTTGGGCTATAGAGCGCGCCCATGAGCATGATTACTAAAACCGCCGACTTGGCTGCTGCGTGTCAGCGCATCGCCAAGCACCCCTATGTCGCCGTCGATACCGAATTCCTGCGGGAGACGACCTATTGGCCAAAGCTGTGCGTGGTGCAGCTAGCTGGGCCTGGGGAAGCGGTGCTCATCGATGCGTTGGCCGACACCTTGGACCTTACCCCGCTCCTCGATTTGATGCGCGATGAGCGGGTGGTGAAGGTGTTTCACGCCGGCCGGCAGGACATCGAAATCGTGTTTCATAAGGGCGGCTTCATCCCCGCCCCGGTCTTTGACACCCAGGTCGCGGCGATGGTGTGCGGCTTTGGTGATTCGATTTCCTACGACCAGCTCGTCAACCGCATCACCGGCGTCCAGATCGACAAGTCGCTGCGGTTCACCGATTGGTCGCGGCGCCCGTTGTCGGATCGCCAGCTGGATTACGCGATCTCCGACGTCACGCACCTGCGCGATGTCTATCACTTCCTTGCCGCCAACCTCGCCGAGCAAGGTCGCTCGTCGTGGGTGAAGGAAGAGATGGCGGTGCTCACCTCCATTGAGACCTACGACATCAAGCCGGAGAACGCCTGGAATCGGCTGAAGATGCGCGTGCGCAAGCCGATCGAACTGGCGATTCTCATGGAGCTCGCCGCGTGGCGCGAGCGCGAGGCGCAGTCGAAGGACGTGCCGCGCGGGCGAATCATGAAGGACGAGACGATCTTTGAAATCGCCGCCGCGCAGCCCGCCGATGCCAACACGCTTGGCCAGCTGCGCTCGCTCTCGCGCGGGTTCGAGCGTTCGAAGGCGGGCGAGGATATTCTGGCGTGCGTGAAACGGGCGATGTCGCTCCCCAAAAGCCAGCTGCCCGCCATCCCCAAGGGCCGACCAGCACCCGACGGCTCCTCCTCCGCGGTGGAGATGATGAAGGTGCTTTTAAAGCTCGTGTCGGAGCAAAACGGCGTGGCCGCCAAGGTGATCGCCACGGTTGACGAGCTCGAAGCCATTGCGGCCGACGATGATGCCGATGTGCCCGCGTTAAAAGGCTGGCGACGCGACCTGTTCGGCGCAAAGGCCATCGATTTGAAGCACGGCCGCCTCGCACTCGCGATCCGCAACCGACGCACCGTGGCGATCGCGCTTTAGGGTTTGGCCGACGTCACACGTTTGTCCGACGTCACCGCGGCGCTCAACCCTTGACGCACCTCCTCATTAAGGCACCCTCCGGCTATGGAGTGGACGGATGACGCGCTGATTTTGTCCTGTAAGAGCCATGGCGAGGCCAATGTCGTCGTGGAGGTGTTGACGCGCGCGCGCGGGCGGCATTTGGGGTTGCTGCGCGGTGGGCGTGGGCGGCGGCATCAGGCGATGTTGCAGCCGGGCAATGAGGTGGTGGCGACCTGGCGGGGTCGTTTAGAGACCCACCTGGGGCAATGGCGCATGGAGCCGGCGCAATCACGGGCGGGCGAGGTGATGGCGTCGGCGCGCGCGCTCAATGGACTGCAGGCGCTGGCGAGCCTTGTGCGCCTGTTGCCCGAGCGCGACCCGCAAGAGGGGCTCTATGATGCCGCGCTTGAGGTGATCGATCGGCTGATCTCAAATGATCGAGCCGGCGAGGCGATGGTGCGGTTTGAGCTGTGGATGCTGGAGGCACTTGGCTTCGGGCTTGATCTGTCAGGCTGCGCGCTGGGCGGTCCGGCTGACGATTTGGGTTTTGTCAGCCCGAAGACCGGGCGAGCCGCGAGCCGGGCTAAGGCGGGCGATCTGGCCGACCGACTGCTGCCGTTGCCGCGTTTTCTCGTTGACCCCACGCTGAATGCGCCACCCGAGGCGATCGATGTCGAGGCGGGCTTTCGGCTGACCGGGCATTTCTTGACCCGCCACGTCTATGAGCCGCGCGGCGTGACCACGCCGCTGGAGCGAGGCCGGTTTATCGCAACGATCCGGTGAGCCCGCTGCCCAAAGCCGGTTCGCAGGCGCACCGCTTGAGATCACCCGCCCCGCGCAAGCGACCGACGTGCTTGGCGTGCGGCTTATTCACGACTTTGCGTCGGGGTCCTTGCCGGCAGCGCGGGCATCCGCGCGCTTTTTGAGGTCGCGCATTTGCCAGATGTAGAAGGCCAAAAACACGCCGAAGACGAAGACGAGTTCAATCAAGCCGTACCAATGGGCGTCCATGGCGCCGTCTCCCGAAGATTGCCAGTCACTCACTCACCGGGCTGGGCCACCGCGCGAGCAGTAGCTGCGGATGGGTTGAGACGCCAGATCGTCCAGTTGAGATAGGCGGCGAAGGTCACCCAGGCCAAATAGGGAACCAGGATCCATCCCGCGGCCGGCACGATCGGCGCGAACACAAGGATGGTGGCGGCCACCGACAGCCACAGGAACACAACCTCCAGCATGGCCAGATCCATGCGCTTGAGGCCGAAGAACAGCGCTGACCAGCCGGCATTGAGCATGAGCTGCGCGCCGTACACCACCATGGCGATGGTGAGCGCCGTGCCCGAGCCCGCCTCCCACACCCACCACGCGGCGACCGCGTTTAAGCCGTAGAGCACCATCCAGGCGGGCGCGAACAGCCAATCGGGCGGCTGGAACCACGGCTTGACCAGGGCGCGATACCACGCATCGGGCTTGAACAGCGCGCCGCTCATGGCAGCCAGGAAATTGAGCCCGATGAACGCCATCAAGGCCGTATCGAACCAATCCCATGTCATGTGAAGCGATCTCCTCAGGCGACCGGCGCCGGCGGGACCCGCGGTGCGAATCCTGCGACCAAACGCCAAAACCCGCGCAGCCTCATCGGCTACACGGTTCGTTGTACGCCCGCCACCCCTCACAGGATCAGTGGACGGCCGCTATCGACCCCTCCCCGGCCTTGTGAAGGCCAGCGAGGCGGTGGTCATAGGCACCGCGCGGGGCGGTGGGGAGATCGAGCGGACAGCCGAACGTGCCGGCTCGCCGCTCAAAACTTGAGTTCATCGCGCCCGCTTCGCTTGGCCGGGATCCCGGCCTTCCAAAGGGGCGACCACGCCGGGCTCACTCGCCCGGACGCGACATCGTCTCGCCGTTGAACTGGCGCTCGCGGCGCTCATCCATCCGGCCAAACAGGTCAATGATCCAGCCGACACGCTCGTCCAAGGTGGGCGCGCCATTGGCCGACGCGTGGAAACGCTGGCGACGGGGTGGCACGGCCTCGACCAGATAGGCGACTTCGGCCAATGGCGGTGCCGGATCAAGGCGGGTCGACACCCCGGCAGCGGCAATCGCGCGGGTAAGCAGGCCAAGCTTCTGCCGGTCGGGGATGAAAGCGCGACTGTCGACCGAGTTATGGCCCCGGCGGCGCACCTCACGGCCAATCTCGCGATAGAGGATGCGCGCGGCGTGGATGGCCGGGCGACACGCCATCGGCAAGCCGGAGATGCCCGACAGCGAGCGATCGTACAGCGCTTCGGCCTCGTCGACCAACCGGGCGGTCAGGCGCGCGATGCGCTCGTCAAACACCGGGTTCGCCAAGAACGCCGCCTCGTCGAGGCCGACCTCGTCAAGCCACTCGCGCGGCAAATAAAGGCGGCCGTTGCGGGCGTCTTCGCCAATGTCGCGGGCGATGTTGGTGAGCTGCATGGCCACACCGAGATCGCAGGCGCGCGCCAGGACGGTCGGGTCGCGCACGCCCATGAGCACCGTCATCATGGCGCCCACCGCGGCGGCCACCTGGGCGGCATAGGCAAAGAGGTCGCTTTTTGTGTCGCACCGCCCGCCATTGGCATCAAACGCCAGACCATCGAGCAGCGCGGACGGCAGCGCCTTGGGCATCTCAAACCGGTCGATCACATCGGCAAAAGCGCGATCAGCGGGGATCGCCAAGGGGCGTCCGGCATAGATGGCGTCCAGCCGATGGCGCAGCCGGTCAACCGCATCGACCTCGGCATCGGCACCATCAACCGCGTCGTCCGAAAGCCGGCAGAACGCATAAACGGCGCACGCCGACGCGCGCACCGGCGACGGCAACAAAAGCGACGCTGCGTAAAATGAGCGCGAGCCGGTCTTGATCAGATTGCGGCAGGCGGTGCGGTCCGCGGCGGCGCGTAGGCCCCACAGGTCACCGGTGGTGAGCGGGAGCGCGTCAGACGAGGGCCGATGCATGAGGCACCACTTGATCGAGGATCCGAGCAGACGAAATCACACCGGGCACGCCCGCGCCGGGATGAGTGCCCGCGCCAACGAGGTAAAGGCCCTTGATATCCTCCGACGCATTGTGCGGCCGGAACCAGGCGCTCTGCAGCAGCACAGGCTCGAGCCCGAACGCCGCGCCATTGACCGAGTTGAGCCGGTCACGGAAATCAAGCGGGGTGAAGACCTTGGAGCTAACCACCGCCGCCTTGAGACCTGGCATCAGCCGGCGTTCCAGCTCGGCCTCGATGCGCTGGCGATACGGCTCGGCCATCGTGGTCCAATCGACATCGGCCTCTAGATGCGGCACCGGCGACAAGGCATAGAAGGCGTCGCAGCCGGGCGGGGCGAGCGACGGGTCGGTCGCGGTGGGGCGGTGGATGTAGAGGCTGAAATCGTCGGC
>CALSBD010000046.1:0-11586 GCA_943373055.1 Rhizobium sp. Q54 | reverse complement strand
GACGCTCGGCACGCTCGGCACCACGGTCAGCGCTCCGCTCGGGCCGCTCAGGGCGATCCCCCATGTCGGGCGCCGCGGCACGCTCGCCACCTTCAAAGCCCTCGCCACGCTCCTCGCGCGGCATGCGATCTCCGCGATCGAAGCGGTCGCGGAAGCGGCGCTCGCCACGGTCGTCGCGCGGCATGCGCTCGGGGCCGCGATCTGGGCCGCGCTCGCCCATCGGCTCGCCGCGATCATCGCGATACGGGCGTTCGCCCTCCGGCCGGTCGAAGCGCGGCCGGTCGCCACGCTCGTTGCGCCGATACGGGTTGCCGCCATTGCCGTTTTGCGGCGGCGGGCCCCGGCGATCAAACCGCGCTTGCGGCGGACGCTCGCCACGCGGCGGCAGGTCCGGTTGATCCTGGGTCGACGGATCCTCGACATAGGGCTGCGGCTGCTCGAACAACACCGGCGCGGACGGCGCGCGGTCGCCGGCGGAGGTGTCGAGATCGTCGCTCTCCTCCTCGTCGTCTTGCGGCAGATCCGAGCGGACAATGTTGATGGGCTGCTGCATGGCCGCCTGCGCGGCTGCGATCAGCCGATAATAGTGTTCGGCATGCTGCAGATAGTTTTCAGCCAGCACGATGTCGCCGGACGACTGGGCGTCGCGGGCGAGCGTCACGTACTTCTCGGCGATGTGGTGGGCCGTGCCGCGCACCTTGACGTCCGGACCGTTGGATTCGTAGGTCCGGCTGAGCGGATTGGGACCCTTGCGGCCACCGCCGCCACCGCCACCACCACCGCCGCCGCCGCCATTGTTGTTGCGACCGCGCATCCGCTGCTGGTTCTGCTTGTTGTTCGGCCTCATCGTGTCGGCAATCTCATGTCTTCAGGGGTTTGGGGAGCACGGGCGGACACCGATGGGGTCCAACGCGATCCCAACGCACGCCCTTGGGCGCGTGGTGGTCAGGCCTAGAGCCGATGGCGATGACCGGGCATCGCGACCAACTCCAATCTCTTTGTTTTCGCGTACGTCTTCGAAAAATCGGCACCCGATCCTTCGCAGCACGCTTGGGAGCGCCAAAAGGTCCAAGGTCATCGAACCGGCGGTCCTCCGTCTTGGCGATGCATGATGTGTCCCCCTCACCGGACCCGGCTTCAAGGGATCATGCCGTCACACTCGGCTCTCTCAGGTGGGGGATCCGTCAGCACGACGAAACACTCGCTGGGCAGCACGCACCGCTGGCCGAGCCTTGTGTCCATGATCGTCGTGGATAACGTCACCTCTTACCGGTCGAGAACCACCGATCAGCGGGTTGTCACCACGACGAGCGAGAGCGGACGCGCGATGCGCGAACCGCAGCCATCTCTCCTTCGGAACGGGTCGATCCGTCGGCTGTGGGCAACCTTGAGAGCGCAGGCTGTCGCTGATCCCACCCTTGTACCGCCTTCCGAGCCAGTGGCATCGGACCTGTCACGCGTCAAAGGGAAGTGGGACCGAACGAACGGCACAGGTCGAAACGGGCACCAAATAAAAAGCCAGCCCCCACGGCTGCGGCCCGCCTGCGTTCTTGCTTCGGCTATCGGACCCTAGCGGGTCATCAGCGTCTTTCCAAGCGATTTTTCAAGTCTCCGCAACACCGCGGCCATCGGCCCCCGCCGCACGTGGCTTGCACCCGATCACGACCCGGTCACGATCGCCAAGGTCGCGGCGGGTCTCAATTGCCTCAAATCCGGCCGCGCGCATGAGCGCCTCGACCGCCACGCGCTGATCATAGCCGATCTCAAGCGCCCCCCAGCCGCCCTCCTTCAGGGCCAAAAACATTTGGGGAATGAGGCGCTTATAACAATCAAGCCCGTCCGCCCCGCCATCGAGCGCCAGGCGCGGATCATGAAACCGCACCTCCGGTGCCAAGGTCTCGATCACCGCGCTGGCGATGTAAGGCGGGTTGGAGACGATGGCGTCAAACACCCCTGGCGGCAGGGCAGCCGCCAAATCACCAGCGGCAAAATGTGCCCGCGCTGCAACACCCGCCCGGGTCGCATTGGCCCGCGCCGCGGTCAGCGCGTCGACCGACAGATCAAGGCCCACCCCCACCGCACCAGGCGCGTTGCACAATAAGGCCACTAGGATCACGCCTGACCCGGTGCCAATATCGGCGATCAGCGCGGGTCGATCACCGAGCCAGGCGAGGGCCGTATCGACCACCAGTTCGGTATCCGCCCGCGGGATTAAGGTTGCCGGGGAGACGTCAAAGGAGAGGCCATAGAACTCCCACGCGCCGAATAGCCGCGCCAACGGCTCGCCCCTGAGCCGGCGTTCGGTCAGAGCCTCCAACGCCGCTGCCGCCGCGCCCAGCGGCTCGTTGCCGCGCGCGATCAAGCTGGCGTGCGAGAGACCGGTGACATGGGCGATCAACAACCGCGCCTCCAGCGCCGCGGACGCTACCCCGCCCGCGTCCAGCCGATCGGCCACCGCGCGACGTGCCGCGTCGAGCAAGCTATGAGGGCCAAGCCCCATCGCCATCACGCCTCCGCGGCCAACAGGCTCGCCTGATGTTCGGTAATTAGCGGCTCGATCACCGGGTCGAGATCGCCCGCGACGATCTCCGGCAACCGGTAGAGCGTCAGGTTGATGCGGTGGTCGGTCAGTCGGCCTTGCGGGAAGTTGTAGGTGCGGATGCGCTCGGAGCGGTCGCCCGTGCCTACTTGCGCCTTGCGATCGGCGGCGCGGGTGGCGGCGAGCCGCTCCCGCTCGGCATCATAAAGGCGGGCGAGCAACAAGCTCATCGCCCGTGCCCGGTTCTTGTGCTGCGAGCGCTCGTCCTGAATAGCCACCGAAATGCCGGTTGGCTTGTGGGTGATGCGCACCGCCGATTCGGTCTTGTTGACGTGCTGGCCACCGGCGCCGGACGAGCGGAAGAAATCAAACTCCAGGTCGGCGTCATTGACCGCCACGTCGACGGCCTCCGCCTCCGGCAACACAGCCACCGTGGCGGCCGAGGTGTGGATGCGCCCTGAGCCTTCGGTGTCGGGCACACGCTGCACCCGATGCACGCCCGATTCAAACTTCAGCCGCGCGTAGACGCCCTCGCCGGTGATCGACGCGATGATTTCCTTGTAGCCACCCATCGTGCCGGCGGCTTCCGAGAGGATCTCCACCTTCCAGCCCTTGAGCGCGGCATAGCGCTCGTACATGCGAAACAGGTCGCCCGCGAACAGCGCGGCCTCGTCGCCCCCCGTGCCCGCGCGGATTTCCAAAATCACCGAGCGTTTGTCGGCCGCGTCCTTAGGCAACAGCGACAGACGAACGTCATGCTCGAGCGCCAGCAGCGCCTCGTCGAGCTCGGCCACCTCGGACTGCGCCAGCGCGCGCATCTCGGCGTCCGTCGCGGGGTCATCGAGCATCTCGGCCAGATCGGCCCGATCACGCGCGGCCTTTTGCCAAGCGCGAATCGTCTCCACGACCGGCGTCAGCTCGGCGTGCTCGCGCGACAATTCAATCAGCGTCTTGGCGTCCGGCCCCGCCGCCAGACGCGCTTCAAGGATCGCGTGGCGATCCAAAAGTGCGGCGAGTTTGGCTTCAGGCAGCATGGAAACCTGGGAGGCGAAGAGGCGGGCGCCACAGCGGCGCCCCAAAGGAGCGCCGACCGGTCTAACCGATCACCCGTTGAATTGGAAACCGGAATTCGGCTCCGTGGTCACACACGCCGGCTCAGTAGTCCGAGAGCACCACATCCTCCGACCAGGTGCCGTCGACCTCCTTGACGATCGCCTGTCCGCAGATCACCCGGCCCTTGACGCTGTCGAAGGTCAAGGTCGGCGCGCCGTGGAGTTCCCAGCCCTTGTTGAGCGCCGCCGACACGCGCTTGCAGAAGGCGTTGTCGTCGACGCCGGTCAAATAGCGATACAGCTTCATCGCGCCCGCTTCCTCTCGATCACGCACCCCGCGCGGCGATCGCATCGGCGATCGCGACCACGCGTTCGGACATGTGGGCATGAAGAAGCTCCACCATCCGCCCGTCAAGATTGATCGCGCCCTTGCCGGCATTCTCCGGTGCTGCAAACGCGGCGATGATCTTGCGCGCGGTCTCCACCTCGGCCTGCGACGGCGAGAACACCCGATTGCAAATCTCAGCCTGCTTGGGGTGGATCAGCGTCTTGCCGTCCATGCCCAGATCTCGGCCCTCGACGCACTCCTGCTCGAAGCCCGCCTCGTTGGCGAAGTCGTTATAAACCCCGTCGACGATGTCCAGCCCATGGGCGCGCGCCGCCGCGATCGACAGCGACAGCCACGTCAGCATCGGCAAGCGGCCCGGCACCAGTCGCGCGCGGGTCTCCTTGGCAAGATCATTGGTGCCCATCACGAAGCCGGCCAGTCGACGACCGGCCGGTGATTCGGCCGCGCCGGCGATTGCGCTGGCATTGAGCATGGCGCGCGGGGTCTCCATCATCACCCAGATCTTGACGTCCGGCGAGGTGCCGATCGCGTCCAGCCGATGACCGATCTCGAAGATATCCTCCGGCCGGTTGACCTTGGGCACGAGCAGCACATCCGGCCCGGCCTCGGACGCCATCTCCAGGTCCGCAGCGCCCCAGGGCGTATCGAGCCCGTTCATGCGCACGAACACTTCGCGATGGCCGAAGCCGCCGGCTTCCACGGTGGCCTTGACGTTGAGACGCGCGGTCACCTTCTGGTCGGGCGCGACAGCATCTTCCAAGTCAAGGATCACCGCGTCGACGGGCAAGGTCTTCGCCTTTTCCAAGACCTTGGTGTTGGAGCCGGGCATATAGAGAACGCTGCGGCGCGGGCGAAGGGCGGTCATGGGCAGGCTCCTGCGGGTCAAGTGAAATCGCGCGGACCCTAATCGCTTGGCTGCGCCCAATCCATCGGCTTTTGGTCGCGGTGTGCCAGCAAGGCTCGGGCCCCATTGAACTTCGACGGTTCAACGCGCTAGCCTCCCCACCACCCAACGAGAACAACCGATCGGAGCCGCGCGATGACCGCCACCTTAACCAACCTCGCCATCAACCCGCAGCGCCTGTGGGACAGCCTGATGGACACCGCGCAAATCGGCGGCACCGCGAAAGGCGGCATTAAGCGCCTGACCCTCACCGACGAGGACAAGCGCGTGCGCGATTGGTTCAAGGCCGAGTGCGAAAAGCTCGGCTGCACGGTGATGGTCGACGAGGTCGGCAACATGTTCGCCCGCCGACCCGGCAAGCGCGCCGACCTGTTGCCGATCGCCATGGGCTCGCACCTGGATACCCAGCCCACCGGCGGCAAATTCGATGGCGTGCTGGGCGTGCTGGGCGCGTTAGAGGCCATGCGCACCTTGCACGACATGGGCTACGAGACCAACGCGCCCATCGAGATCGTCAACTGGACCAACGAGGAAGGCTCCCGCTTCGCCCCCGCCATGCTGGCGTCGGGCGTCTATGCGGGCGTGTTCACGCCGCAGTTTGCTTATGAGCGGCAAGACCGCGAGGGCGTGTCCTTCCTCGAGGCGCTGACCTCGATTGGCTACAAGGGCGCGGAAAAGGCGGGCGCGCATACCTTCGGCGCCATGTTTGAGCTTCACATCGAGCAAGGCCCGATCCTGGAAGCCGAAGGTCAGATGATCGGCGTCGTCCAAGGCGTGCAGGGCATGCGCTGGTATGAGGTGACGGTCACCGGCCAGGAATCCCACACCGGCGCCACGCCGATGACCTTGCGCAAGAATGCGCTGCTCGGCGCGGCCCGCATGATCGAGGCGATCCATCAGATCGCGCTCGCCCACGCGCCCCAGGCGGTTGGCTCGGTCGGTCTGATCGAGAACCGGCCCAATTCGCGCAATGTGGTGCCCGGCGAGGTGTTCTTCACCGTCGACTTCCGCCATCCCGACGATAGCGTGCTCGACCAGATGGAGCACGAGTTCCGCGACGCGCTCGCCCGCATCCTGCCGGCTGAACGGCTCACCTATGACGAAAAGCGCATTTGGCATTCGCCGGCGGTCAAGTTCGACCCGCGCCTCATCGAGTGTGTCCGCATCGGCGCTGAACGCGCCGGCTTCAGCCAGCGCGACATGGTGTCGGGCGCCGGCCACGACGCGGCGTATGTCGCCCGCGTCGCCCCCACCACCATGATTTTCGTGCCGTGCCTGGGCGGCATCTCCCACAACGAAGCCGAGTCGACCACCTTCGACGAATGCGCCGCCGGTGCCCAGGTCCTCCTCAACGCAGTCCTGGAATACGACCGGAGCCTGGGCTGAAGCGGGGCGAAAGATCGGCAAGCGGAATCGGCAAGATGGGCCGTAAATTGCTATTAAGCCGCTGATCAAAATCACCCATTCCACGATCCAAGATCGGCAGTCGCCGCGTCCAAAAACCGGCATGAGATGGACGTGTCCAGGGTGCCCGTCTTCTAGCCCCTCACGCCTCCAGCGGGCCCGGTTTTGCGTTGGGGCTCGGGGCGAAGGTGGCGAGTTTGAGGACGTCGTCGCCGTGGCGAACGAAGCGGCGGGTGCGGCGGGTCAGCACGAAACCGTCGCGCGGGGCAACGAGCGCGATATCGGCGGATGGGTCCCCGGGCCGCGGCATCAGCGTGGCCAGCGTCTCGCCAGCCGTGACCGCGTCACCGATCGCCTTGTCATAAAACACCGCTCCACTCGCCGGGGCGCGGATCATCTCCACCCACTCCTGGCGGATCACCGGGCCGGCATAGGACGGTAGCAGCGGCAGGGTCGCATCATCAATCACGCCGGCGGCGACCAAGAAGCGATACAGCCCATCCGCATCCGCCTCGGCCGTCGCGCGGCTGACATCGCCGACACCGCGCAGTTCAACCGTGGAGACGACCTTGCCCGGCACGACCACACCATCGCCGGTGCCCGCGCGTGCCATGAAGCGCTTGGCGACCGCGTCCTCGAACGCGCCGCCGCCCTCCCCGTCCCACACCAACACCGCTTGCGCGTTGAGCGCGGCGGCGAGCGGCGCGGTTTCGGGCCACACCTCGCTGGGCACATAGAGATACACCGGCGCCTCATCGTCGCAGTGCAAATCAAGCACGATGTCGGCATCGGCGGACAAATCAAGCAGCCGAGCCTTCAGCCGCTCGGGCGCCGCGGTGAACGCGTCGGGCGCCGGCGCACCGGGCAGCGCGAACGCCCGGTTGAAGTTGGTCCGGCTGTTGAGATCGAAGCGGCCCATGTGTTCGGATTGGATCGACTGGTTGAGGCCGATGGGATTGGCGTGCGGCACCACGGTGATCGGCGCCCGCAGGCGGCGCTCTGCCTCGGCCTTCAGGAGCTTGGGCACCAGGCAATGGATCGCCACCGCGCCCGGCCACTCCTGGGCGTGCAGCGCGCCCTGAATATAGGTCGTGCGTCCGCCGCCCGTGCCGTCAAACCGCAACACCGGCATCGCATAGGTCACGCCCGGCGTATCACCGGCGATCATCTCTCGCGTTTCCAACATGGCGAAACCTCGTCTCTTGTGCCCAATTGACCTGTCGATAGGCCGATGCCACGGCCGGCGCAAGCAAGGGTGTGGTCACCATCCCGACGCATCGGTGTCGAACCGCCTTGCATATTCATGAAAGTCCCCGTCTGATCAGGGCGGGAGAGGGCCCGGAATGTTCCACGGCGAAGAACTGCTTCTCATCGGCCTCGTGCTCGCGCTGCCGATCCTGGTGATCGCGGCGTTTGTCATGAGCCTGTCGGCGCGCGGCGAAATCCGACAGCTCAAGCTAACCATTGATACCTTGCAGGATCGTCTGGCGTTCCAAGATCGCCGCATCGACACGCTGCTCGCCCGTGCCAGCAGCGCCGCACCACTCGCCCCAACGCCGCCGGTCGACGCCCCCGAAGCCAAGCCCGACGCCATGGCGGCTGCGGAAACCGCCGGTGGCGAGCGTCCGTCCTGGCATGTGCCGCCGTTTCGCCCGGCCGGACCCACGCCGCCGCCCTTGCCGTCGACCGAGCCTGCCGAGCCCACTGAGCCAGTGGACGCGGGGCCGCAAAAGTCGCTGGAAGAAACCATCGGCACACGCTGGGTCGTGTGGGTTGGCGGTCTCGCCTTGGCGCTCGGCGGCATCTTCCTCGTGCGCTATTCGATCGAACAGGGGTGGCTGGGTCCGCTGGCGCGCGTCCTGTTTGGCGCCTTGTTCTCCGCCGGTCTGATCGGCGTTGGCGAGTGGCTGCGGCGGCGCGAGCCGGCCGAGAGCACGGCGGCCATGCGCGGGGCTTATATCCCCGGCGTGTTGACCGCGGCCGGCACGATCGGCGCGTTCGCAACCGTCTACGCGGCCTATGCGCTCTATGGCTTCCTGCCGCCGGCGATCGCTTTCGGCGCACTCGCCTTGGTGGCGCTTGCCACCCTTGCCGCGGCCATCGTGCATGGACCAGGCCTCGCGGCCCTCGGCCTCATCGGCGCCTATGTCACGCCGTTCCTGGTCGCGTCGGAAAACCCCGACAAGACCGTGTTCGCCGTCTATGTGCTGGTGGTCACCGCCGCGGCCCTGGCGCTCGCGCGGTTGCGCACCTGGCGTTGGCTCGCATTGACCACCATCGCCATCTCCACCGTGTTCGGCGTGTTGATCGGCCTGCCGCTCTATGCGCTCGGCCTTGCCGCCCTCATCGGCCTTCTCTTGGTCGTGATGGCCTACCCCGGCGATGCGCCGCGCGACGTGGCGCAGGACTTTGTCGCCATTGGCGGATTGCTGGTGGTCGGCTTGATGGGCGTGACGACGCTCGGGATTGAGCCGCAAGGAATGGCGAGCCGCCTGATGGTCGCGGGCTTCGCCGGCGGCGTCTTGCTGCTGGCATTGCGCTACCCGGCGGTTGCCACGGCGGCCGTGGTCGCCGCGTTCATCGCGGGGCTCGCCACGCTCGCCTCGGACTTGGACATCCAACAAGCCATCGAGGCCGACAGTTTTGCCACCGGCACCGATGGCCTTGTGGTGCATCGCCCCACCGACGTGTCGACCTTCTTGTGGCGATCGGGCCTGTTGGGCGCGTTCCTGTTCGTGATCAGCTTGGTTGGCGCGCACTACGCCGCGTCCGTCGCGCCCAAGGCGGCGGCGCGCTTCGTCTCCGCCGCAACACTGGGCGCCACCGGCGTGCTCGCTGCCACCTGGGCACGGGTCGACGCGCTGGAGACGAGCTGGCCGTTCGCCGTCGTGGCTCTCGCCATTGGCGCGGTGCTCGTGTTCATGGTCGAAGACCTCACCAAGCGCGAACCCGCCGACCACCGGCTGCCCTCCGCCGTCGCGGCGGCCTCCGCCGTGGCCGCCATCGCGCTGTCGTTTTCCATCGGGCTGGAGCGCGGCGTGCTGACCATCGCGCTGGCCACCTTGGTGCCCGCGCTCGCTTGGATCGCGACCGTGCGCGGCGTGCCGTCGCTGCGCCATGTGGCGGCCGTCGCAGCCCTCGGCGTCGCCGCACGCCTCGCCTGGGATCCGCGCATCGTCGGCGATGATCTCGGCGCGTGGCCGATCCTCAACTGGCTCCTGGTGGGCTATGGCATCCCGGCATTGGGCACTGCGTTCGCCGCCTACACATTCCGCCGCACGGCCGCTGACATCTCAGTCAGGGTGCTGGAGGCCCTGGCGATCCTGTTCACCGTGCTGTTCGCGGTGATGCAGATCCGCCACCTCGTGCATGGCCCCGCCGTCTTCACGCCCTACACCGCCCTGTCGGAGGCCGGCCTTATCACGGCGGTCGCCTTCGCCATGACCATGGGCTTTGCCCGCACTGCCCGCGGGCCCGATGCCGGCCCGGTGTTGCGGGCCGCGGCCTTTGGCGCGCCGCTGATCGCGACCGCCTATGCCGTGCTTGCCCTTGGCTTCGCGGCCAATCCCGCCATCACCGGCGATACGCTGCGCGGACCACTGCTGATCGACGAGCTCTTGCTCGGCTACGGCCTGCCGGCGGTACTCGCCGCCATCGCCGCCTTCCTCGCCCGCGGCGAGGCGCCGGTCTGGCGGACCCGGCTCATGGGCTTGATGGCGCTTGGCCTGTTCGTCTTGTGGGCCACCTTCGTGGTGCGCCGGCTCGCCGTCGGCCCCATCCTCACCTTGGGCCCGGTCGGCCAGGGCGAGCAGTGGGCCTATTCGATGGTGTGGCTCGCCATCGGCGTGGCGCTGCTCGTCGGCGGTTTGCGCTTTGGCTCCGCCGCGGCGCGCTTGGCGTCAGCCGTTTTGGTCGGTGTCACGGTGTTGAAGGTGTTCCTCGTCGACATGAGCGACCTGGAAGGCCTCATGCGCGCCCTCTCTTTCGTCGGCCTGGGCGTGACGCTGATCGGCATCGGGCTTCTCTATCAGCGCCTGCTTTTCGCCCCGTCTAAGCCCGCGCCGGCGCAGGCGGGCGGCCCGCCGCCCATGCCACCGCCCAACCCGTCGTCTGGTCCGTCGTCAGGTCCACTTAGCTGATCTTGACGACCACTCGCCCGCGGATCTTGCCCGCAAGGATATCGGCGGCCGCGGTGGGGATATCGTCAAAGGCGATCTCGGTGGTCAGCGCGTCGAGCTTGGCCATATCGAGATCGCTCACAAGCCGGCGATAGGCGAGCTCGCGCCGCGCGATCGGCGCCATCACGCTGTCAATGCCCGTCAGCGTCACGCCGCGCAGAATGAACGGCATCACCGTGGTCGGCAAATCCGCCCCACCGGCCAAGCCACACGCGGCGACGGTGCCGCCATACTGGGTCTGGGCCAGCACATTGGCGAGTGTCGCCGAGCCAACCGAATCCACCGCGCCAAACCAGCGCTCCTTGCCCAGCGGCTTGCCCGGCGCGGACAGCTCGGCTCGGTCGATAATGTCGGTCGCGCCCAGACCCTTGAGATAGTCTGCCTCGCTCACCCGCCCGGTCGAGGCGACCACCTTGAAGCCAAGCTTGGAGAGCACCGCGACCGCCACCGAGCCCACGCCACCGGCCGCGCCGGTGACGATCACCGGCCCCTTGGCCGGCGTGACGCCATGGTCTTCAAGCGCGAGGATGGCAAGCATCGCGGTGTAGCCGGCGGTGCCGATCGCCATCGCCTGCCGCGCGCTGAGGCCCGCGGGCCGCTTGATCAGCCAGTCGCCCTTGACCCGCGCGAGCCCGGCATACGCCCCCCAGTGCACCTCGCCGACACCGAAGCCATTGAGGATCACCTCGTCACCCGCCGCGAAGCCGGGATGCGCCGACGTCACCACCCGCCCCGCGAAATCAATGCCCGGCACCATGGGGAACTTGCGCACCACCGGCCCCTTGCCGGTCACCGCCAGGCCGTCCTTGTAATTGACCGTCGACCACTCCACCGCAACGGTGACATCGCCCTCCATCAAGTCCGCCTCGGTGCGGGTCTCGACAGCATGGGCATAGCCCGCCTCGGACTTGGTCACGATCAGGTCGCGGAAGCTCGACATGGGGTTCTCCTCAAGATCGGTGACGGCTCACCCCGCCACGCTTTGCCCTGCCTTGTATCGACAGACACGGGCGTCGAGAAGGGAAATGTCACGGAAGCGGAGCGGGAAGACCGGATCAGGTGGGGGCCATGGACATCAGCCCCATCCCCTTGCGGGACCTGCCCTTCTCCCCTTGCGGGAGAAGGTGCCCCGAAGGGGAGGATGAGGGGTATCTCTCAAC
>CALSBD010000045.1:0-11835 GCA_943373055.1 Rhizobium sp. Q54 | reverse complement strand
GCCGATTGCGCCGTGTTGGTGGTCTCAAACCATTCCACGAACGCCGCCTGCTCGGCGGACGTCATGTGGAGCCGATGCTTGGTGCGCCGCCACAGGATATCCTCCGGCGTCTCGGCCCACTCCCGCGTGACCAGATGGCGCACCTCAGCCTCATAAAGAAGCGGCCCGAACCGGCGACCCATCTCGGCGAGCGACTGGCGCCGGCCAATCAGATCCCGCGTGCGTGTGCCATAAAGCCGCGTGTAGTGGCGGGCCAAGTCCCGGGGCAGCCAGGGATACTCCGCCGCCAGCACATTCATGAACGCGGCCACATCGCCGCCCGGCAGGTCGCCACCGGGCAACGCGCCCTTCGACGTCCAGTCGCCACCCATCTTGGGAAAGAACGGCGCGAGCTTTTGCAAGGCGTGTTCGGACAGCTTGCGGAACGTGGTGATCTTGCCGCCAAAGATATTCAGGAGCGGCGCGCCGCCGCGGGTATCCAAATCAAACACATAGTCACGCGTCACAGCGGACGGGTTACCCGCGCCGTCGTCATAGAGCGGCCGGACGCCCGAGAAGCTCTCAAGCACATCCTCGCGACGCAGCCCCTGCGTGAAATAGCGGTTCACCGCAGCAATCAGATAGTCGATCTCGTCCTGATCGGCCGCCACCTTCTCGGCCGCGCCGTCATAGGGGATATCGGTCGTGCCAATCAGCGCCTTGTCGCCCTCATAGGGGTTGATGAAGATCACCCGCCGATCGTGGTTCTGGACGAGATAGGCCTGCGCGCCCTCCCAGAACTTCGGCACAATGATGTGGCTTCCCTTGACGAGGCGGACGTTGCGGGTCGAGTTGGTGCCCGTCACCCGGCCGATGATGTCGTTCACCCACGGCCCGCCGGCGTTGACGAGCGCGCGCGCCATCACTGTGCGCTTGGCGCCCGTGCGCGTGTCGGTGCGTTCCACCCGCCACAGATCCCCCTCGCGTCGTGCGCTGGTGCAGGCGGTGCGGGTGTAGACCTTGGCGCCCTTTTCGGCCGCATCAAGAGCATTGAGAAGCACAAGCCGTGCGTCGTCGACCCAGCAGTCGGAGTACTCAAACCCCTTGGTGTAGTGCGCCTTGAGCGCGGCCCCTTCCGGCGCGCGGCGCAAATCAAGCGTGCGCGTCCCCGGCAGCCGCTTGCGACCGCCCAGATGGTCGTAAAGGAACAATCCCAGCCGAATGAGCCAAGCCGGCCGGTCATCCGCCGAATGGGGCAACACGAAGCGCATGGGCCAGATGATGTGCGGCGCGCTTTCCAGAAGCACCTCGCGCTCGATCAGCGCCTCGCGCACCAGCCGGAACTCGTAATATTCAAGATAGCGCAGCCCGCCGTGCACGAGCTTGCCCGACCGCGATGACGTGCCCTCGGCCAGGTCGTCCTTTTCGCACAAGATCACCGACAGCCCGCGTCCCGCCGCGTCGCGGGCGATCCCCGCGCCGTTGATGCCGCCGCCAATAATGAACAGATCGACCGTCTCGGTCATGGACCCTCCCCGTTGGCTCGTGGACCCCGACCGCCGCTCACGGCCGTCGCCGCGCTCTCCTGCCCGAGCCGGCGCGCGCGGGCAAGCGCACGCAGGAAACGGACGCCGCGGGCCCCCTCACCAAGCATCATCAAGGACATCGCATGCGCCATAGAGAGGTCCTCAACACGGGTTGCGCGGCGGCTCGCCGGCGAGGTAGCGACGCACCTCCTCCGCCGCCTGTTCGGCCGCGAAGGTCACCGTCCGGCGCGAGGCGCCCGCGATGTGCGGGGTGAGCGTCACGTTGGGCATCTGTAACAGCGGCCAATCCACCGGCACCGGCTCGATGGCAAACGTCTCAAGCATCGCGCCACCCAAATGACCGTCAGCCAACGCCGCGTGAAGCGCGTCGTAATCGCACAGCGGCCCGCGCGCGGTATTGACGAACAACGCCCCTGGCTTCATGCGCGCGAAGGCGGCGGCATCCATCATGCGCGTGGTCTCGGGGGTGACGCGGGCGTGCATGGTCACCACGTCGCTATCAGTTAGCACCCGGTCAAACGAGGTGAGCTCGACACCAGCGTCACGATCGTCGGGGCTTAGCTGGACATAGGGATCGTGGACCAGGATGCGCGAGCCGAACGCGCGCAACAGCTTGACGACTTTGGTGCCAATGTTGCCGTAGCCGATCACGCCCACGGTCATCTCATTGAGTTCGCGCCCGGTCATATCGGCCCGGTAGAGATCACCCCGCCAGGTGCCAGCCCGGAGCGCCTCGTGGCCAACCCGGATCTTGCGGGTCTCGGCCAGGATGGCGCCGATCGCGAATTCGGCGACCGCCGTGGCGTTGCGCCCCGGCGTATTAACGACACGCACGCCATGATCGCGCGCCGCCTTCATGTCGATATTGACCGGGCCCCCACGCGACACGGCGATCATCTTGAGCGCGGGCAGCCGCTCGAACATGCCGCGCGACATCGGCGCGAGTTGGGTGACGAGGATTTCCGCCTCACCGACAAAGTCGACCACCCCATCGGCCGTGCCAAAATACTCCTTCAGCCCGTCCATACCGTCGACCGCATAGCCGTGTTCCATCGGCTCGTTGGGCCAATTTTCCTTCTTGGTGCGAATATCAAGCCCCGCCCCGCACGCATCAACGATCCGTTCGGCGAACACCTCGGGCAGCATGAAATGATCGCCAATGATGGCGACGGTCCTAGGCATGGGCGGGGTCCTGTGTTCCAGGGAGATCGTCCCAGACGGGTTCAAGCGCCAGCCGGGCGGCGCGATAGGCCGGATAGCGACGCGCATAAAGGGAGGTGAGGTGCGGATCGTTGGCCTCAGCGGCGCCGAGCTCCGGCGTCACCCAAGCGGAGATACAGGCGTCCATCGTCGGATACACGCCCGTTGCCACCGCCGCCATCATCGCCGCGCCGGCTGCCCCGGCCTCCGCGCGCGAAGAGACCCGCGTGGGCGCGCCGACGGCTGCCGCCAGCACCGACCGCAGCGCCGCCGAGCGCGCCGCGCCGCCCGTCAACCGGACTTCGCTCGGCAGCTCGCCCATGGCGCCATAGCAATCGCGCGCGGCCAGGCCGAGCCCCTCGATGACGCCGCGGACGAAGTCCGGGAAGCGGTGCGATTGGTTAAGCCCCACGAAGCTCGCCCGCGCCGCCGCATTGACGAACGGACCACGCTCGCCGGCGTCCGAGATATAGGGGTGATAGATCACGGCGCCCGGCACGCTGTTGGCCATCCACTCGTCAATCCGGCCAATCAAGGCGGCCTTGTCGGTGTCGACGCCAAAGCTCGCGAACAAATCCCCCGCCACCGCCAGCACCCAGTCGATATTGAGTGTGGCGGCCATGTTGGACTGCATCATCGCGATCATGCCGTTGAGCGGCAGGCACATCACATAGCCCGTCCGCTCCGCGTTGAGCACCGCCGTCTCGGCCGGCATGGCGCGCATATGCATGCCCGTCGAACCGATGATGGTGCAGGCGGCCGGCGCGTCGGTCACGATCCCCGCGCCCAGTGCCGTGCACACCACATCCACATAGCCAAGCGCCACCGGCGTGCCCGCGCGCAAGCCGGTCGCCGTCGCAGCCGCGGATGACAACGGATGGGTGGTCTGGCTGCCATCCAAGATCGGCGGCAACAAGCGGCGCTGGCTCGATAGCCCCAGCGCATCGATCACCGCGTCGCTATAGGCCCGCGTGCGAAAATCACCAAAGGTGAAGCACGCCTCGGACGGGTCGGTCGCCCTGACGCCCGTGAGCTTCAAATAGAGCCAGTCCTTGGGATGCAGCGCCGTTTCGGCGGCCGCCACCACCTCAGGCGTTGTGGTCAGCATATGGGCGATCTGGCTGCCCTGCTGACAAACGTTAAGCCCCGAGCCCGTGTGATAAAACCGCGCCGCGTCGGCCTGCGTCGCGCGCAGCCGCTTCACCGTCGGCGCCGAGCGCGCGTCAAGCCACAGCCACCCGTCCGTAACCGGGCGATCGCCCGCGCCGACCAGCCACGTGCCATCGCCTTGTGCCGTAACGGCGACCGCGGCGACGCGGCTTGACAGGTTCGGCACCCGATCGGCAAGGGCGCGCAACGTCGCCGCCGCGTCCGTCCAGGTGTCGTCCATGGACTGGAATGCCGCCCCATCCGAGGAGCGCGTCGTGTAGCGATTGGGCGTTGCCGCCATCGCGATCTGACGGCCGGCGAGATCAAAGGCCACCGCCTTGATCACGGAGGTCCCCGCGTCGATCCCGATGATGAGGTCGGCGTCCGCCATGGTCATGCCGCCAGCTGATTGCCGTGGCTGAGCGCCCGGCCCGTTGTGGGATCAAACACGTGAAGGTCGGTGGCCCGAATGGCGACGGCGATCTCCTCGCCCTCCGACAATCGGGTGCGGTCATGCTCGACAAGCACGATGGTCTTGCCCGCGAAGCTCGCCGCGATGTGGGTCTGGTCACCCAGCCATTGATTGGCCGCCACCCGCGCCAACGCTCCAGCGGCCGTGCGCCGGACCGCATAGGGCCGCACGCCGATCATGACGTTGCGCGTCGCCAGCATCATCTGGCGAATATCCGGCGTGAACTCGGCTTCCGGATACTGCAGACCGAGACCTTCGTTGAGATCAAACACCACAAGCCCGTCGCGGCTCGTTACGGTGGCGGGGAATACATTCATCGGCGGCTCGCCTACGAACGTGCCGGTGAACAAGTTAGCCGGGCTATCTTTGATCTGCGCCGGCGAGCCATATTGCTGCAACACGCCGCCCTCCATCACCGCGATCCGGTCGGCGAGCGCATTCGCCTCCGTCTGATCGTGGGTGACGAGGATGGCGGTCAGCCCGCGCTCCTTGATGTAGTGCTTAATGCGCCCACGCAGAAGCGTGCGCAGTTGCGGTTCCAACTGCCCCATCGGCTCATCAAGCAAATGCAGGTCAGCGTCACGCACCAAGGCGCGGCCAAGGCTCGCGCGCTGTTGTTGCCCGCCCGAGATCGAGCTTGGGTAACGGTCCAAAATGTCGGTAATTTCCAGCATCTGCGCCACATGGCCGACGCGGCGATCGAGTTCGGCAGTGGAGAGCCGCAACGTCTTGAGCGCGAAAGCGATGTTCTCGCGCACGGTGACGGTGGGATACAGCGAGTAGCCCTCGAACGCCATCGCCACGTTGCGCCGAGCGGGTGCCAGCGTGTGGATCTCTCGTCCGGCCAGCGAGATCGAGCCACTGGAGACCGCCTCAAAGCCGGCGACCATGCGCAAAGTCGACGTCTTGCCGCAGCCCGACGACCCCAGAAGCGCGATGATCTCGCCCTTGCGAACGTCCAAGTCGAAGTCCCGCACCGCGTGAACGCCGGTGTTGAGCGGACCGTAAAATTTGTTGACGCCCGTCAGGCGCAGTTGAACCGGAGCGGTCATCACGCGACCTCCTGCAGGCGGGTGCGCACCCGAGCCGGGGCGATACGCACGCCGGTGGCACGGTCGAACAGCAAGACCGCGCCGGGATCAAACGCGATCGCCGCGCGGCCTTCCGATGGGCCCGACGTTCCAGCCGGACGCGACACCATGATCTCGCGCTTGCGCTGGGTCAGCGTGAGCGACACGGTCTTCTCATTCAGCGGCGTCTCCGCCTCCACCTCCACCGGGATCGCACCCGGCGTGCCCACCGGCACGAAGCGCAAGCTTTCCGGCCGAAGGCCGAGCACACACGCGCGGCCGGCCGCGTCGGGATAATCCTCGGTGAGATCAACAGGCATGTCGGAAACAAGCGCGACCACCTTTTGGTCCCGCGCCTCGGGCGTCACGTCGAGCAGGTTGATGACCGGATCGCCGAACAGCTTGGCGATCGTGGTGTTCGCCGGTGTCAGATAGATCTCTTCGGGCGTGCCAACCTGTTGAATGCCCTTGTCATTCATCACCGCGATGCGGTGGCCGAGCGCCATGGCTTCCTTGTAGTCCTGCGTGACGTAGATCACCGTGGCATTCTGGTCTTTCAAGAGCCTTGGCAACTCCAGCCGCATCTCGAAGCGCAGCTTGGCGTCGACGTTGCGCAACGGATCGTCAAGGAGCAACACGGAGGGCGCGGCCGAGAGCGCGCGGGCAAGCGCGGTGCGCTGTTTTTGCCCGTTGGAGAGCTCTTTGGGCTTGTGATGGAGCACGTGGTCGATCTTCAACAGTCGGGCGACCCGTTCCACCGTCTCCTTCATCACCGACTTTGAGTGCCGGCGCGCCTCCAGCGGGGCCGCGATGTTGGCGAACGCATCCATGTGCGGAAACAGCGCGAAATTCTGGAACGCCATGCCGATGCCGCGGTCCTCCGGCTCGACATTTTTCATGTCGCGGCCGTCAATGGCGATTGTGCCTTGGTCAGGGTCGATGACGCCGGCGATCAAGCGCAACAACACGGTCTTGCCCGCCCCCGAGGGCCCGAACAGCACAAGCGTCTCACCCTTGGCGACCTCGAACGAGACGTCGCGCAAGACGGTGTTGGTTTTGAAGGCCTTGGTAACCCCGGACAGTCGGATCGACATGAATTACCCCTTCACCGCGCCCAGCGACAGGCCTTCCACGAGATAGCGCTGCGCGTAGATCGCCAACGCAAACGTCGGGATGATCGACAGGACGATGCCGGCGGCCACCTGACCATACTGAATTCCCGACGCGGTGATGAAGGCGAGCGCGCCCACCGTCACGGGCTGTTTATCCGCGCTGGCCAGCACCAGCGCGAAGATGAAGTTGTTCCAGGCGAAGATGAACGACAATAGCCCCGCCGCCGCGATGCCCGGCCCCGCCAACGGCAACGCAACCCGCCGGAACGTGGCCCAGAAGTCATGCCCAGCGATGCGATAGGCGTATTCAATGTCGGCGGGAATATCCTCAAAATAGCCCCGCACAATCCACAAGATCAGCGGCAGCACGATGAGCTGGTAGACCCAGATCAGACCACCATAGGTGTTCGCCAGACCAAGCTGTTGGAAATAGATCGTCAGCGGCAACAATACGAGGAGCGGCGGCGCGAACCGGAAGGAGAGAAGCGTGAAAGCGATATCCTCCGAGCCGCGAAATTTCATGCGCGCGAACGCGTAAGCCGCCGGGACGCCGAGCAACAAGCCCACGGCGACCGAGGTGGCCGACAGGAACAGCGAGTTCCACAGGTTCTGCATAAAGCGGATTTCAAGCGTACCCGCGGCCGTCTCAAGCCGACCGGTGATCAACGCCATGTAGTTTTCCAAGGTCGGCGAAAAGATCACCGATGGCGGCACGCGCAGGATGGTCTCATTGGTCTGAAAGCTCATCAACACGATCCAGAAGATCGGGAACATGAAGAACAAGCAGACCAGCGTGAGCGCGATGCCGCGAAGGATGCGCTCCAGGGGTGACGTGGTATCCATGGCGTCGTCTCCTCACCCGTGACCGCGGCTCTTTTCGCGCAGCCGGAGCCAATTCTTCACGAACAGGTTCGACAGCACGTAGGTGATGAGCCAAAGGATCATCAACAGCGCGGCGGAGCGTCCCACATTGGTGGACTGGAAGAAGTTTAAATAGGCCTCGACCTGGAACACGGTCAGCCGGTCTCCCGGTCCGCCCTGGGTCATGGCGTAGATGATGTCGAACTGTTGGATCGACTCGATCAAGCGGAACAGCGTGGCCGTCAGCAAGAACGGCGTCAGCATCGGCAGCGTGATGCGCCAGAACACGTAGAGCCGTGGCACCCCATCAAGCGCGGCCGCCTCGAACGGCTGTTGAGGCAGCGAGCGCAAGCCGGCCAACAGCAAGATCATGATGAAGGGGGTGTAAACCCACACATCGACAATCACGACCGTCAACAGCGCGGTCTTGGGATCCGACGCCCAATTGAAATTCTCAAGGCCCAACAAGGTCGCGAAGTAGGACAAGATGCCGAAGCCCGGATTGGTCATCAGCTTCCACATCAAGGCGGCCAAGGCAGGTGCCGTCATCAGCGGCATCAACAGCATGATGGAGATGAAGTTATTGATCCGCGTGCGCTTTTGCAAAAGAAGCGCGATGCACAGCCCCAGTACGAGTTCAACCGTCACCGTGACGAACGCATAGGTCATGGAGACCTGCAGCGTATTCCAGAACGACGGGTCGTTGAACAGATTGATGTAGTTGTCGCCCCAATTGTATTGCCGCGCCCACGGCTGCGACAGGCGATAACGCTGCAGCGAATACAGCACCGCCGTGAAGAACGGGATCAAGATGCCGATGCACACCAACAGCGCCGGCAGCGACAACAAATAGGGCAGGATCTTGCGGTGGACCCGAAAGCGCCGTGGCGGCAAACCAGTCATGGCTTGGCTCATGTCGAGGTCCTCATGTCCGCCGCCCCCGGGCACCGGACTGAAACGGAAGGAAGGGTCAACACCGGTGAGGGCGCGCGCGGGCAGGTCTCAAACGTGCGCGTCATCCCAGCGGTGGAGGCTTCCCCCACGCGAGTGTGCGCGCGGGGGAAGCGATGTCACGCGGGCCTTGATCAGCCCAGACCGGCTTCTTTGAGCTGCCGGTTGACGCTGGTGGCCAGCATGTCGAGGCCTTCGTCCACCGGCACCTCCTTGGCGACCATCTTCTGCAACGTGGCGGCCCACTCGGTCGTCAGGTCGAAGAACAGCGGCTGCGGGGTGAACTTGATCGACGCGCCCGGCGCGGAGACGTCGTGCATGGCCACATAGCCCGGATAGCTGCCCGAGAGGCGATCGCGGAACGACTTGTCCGCCCACACGCTCTTGCGGACCGGGTTGACGAAGTCCATTTTCGTCGCGCCGAACAGGGCGTGCTCAGGGCCCGACGCCCACTGCAGGAAGTACCAGGTGGCGTCCTTGTCCTTCGAGAAGGACGACATGGCAAGCGACCAGATCCAGATATTGGGGGTCGGCGCCTTGGCTTCCGGGTTGGCGGCGAACGGAGCGTAAGCGAGCTTGCCAGCCATGGCATTGCCCGCGCCGTTCATGAAGTAGCCCAGGATATCGGCGTCGAAAATCATCGCCGACTTGCCCGCGCCCAGGTCCGTGCCGACCTGATACCAGGTGTGGGTCGACCAGTCGGGCGCGCCCGAATCCTGGATCATCTTCACCCACTTGCGATGGAAGTCCTTCGACACGGCCGTGTTCATGGCCGCCGACAGCTTGCCGTCCGCCGACAGGTTGAGGTCCTTCTGGCCGAAGTTGGCGTAGGCCGACAGGAAGCCGGGGTGGATCGTTGCCCACGAGCGGCTGCCGCGCACGCCGATACCATAAGGCCCGCCGAGCTTGTCCTTGGCCGCCTTGGCAGTGGAGACGAGTTCGTCGAGGTTCTTCGGGACAGACAAGCCGGCCTTCTTGAACATCTCCGAGTTGTAGGCGAGGTTGTTCTGCTCATAGCCCCACGGAATGCACCACTGCTTGGCGTCCGCCGAGCCGAGCGCGCCGCCGGGCACGCCGTTCCAGGCGCACGAGCTGCGCACGCCTTCCAGCATGTCTGACCAATTGTAGTTGGGATTGGTCTTCGCCGGGTCCTTGATCCACTGATTGAGGTCTTCGATCCACTTGGCCGGGCCATAGGTCCAGGTCATGTAGGCGCCGGTCATGAACGCGTCATACTCGCTCGACGACGAGGAGAGCGCGGCGGTGACCTTGTCGAAGTAAACGTCTTCGGGGAACACGTCATACTTCACGTCGATGCCGGTGAGCGCCTTGAAGTTTTCAAGGTTGGCGATCATCGCGTCGGCGTAGGGGTGCTTGTTGAGGAGAAGCTTCACGGTCTTGCCGGAGTGCTTCTTCCAGTTGAAGTCAGCCGCCAGCGCCTTGGTCTGGGCCATGTTCATCAACAGACCCGCGGTTGCTGTCGTCGTACCCAGCGCCGCCAAGCCCTTGACCAGATCACGACGGCTCAACGAGCCGCGTAAAAAGGCGTCGATCAGGCCAGTTTCCTTCTCGTACATGCTCTCATCCTCCCAATACGCCGGTTTCAATCCGGCAGGCCGGTCGAAAGCGCATCTGCCGTGCGCTTGTCGGTGATGAGACCGCCCAGAAGGCCGCTCATCAAAACAGACCTGATCGCGCAGGTCTTTTCGGTGCCGCCAGCGATGGCGACGATCTTGCGCCCTCTGAGCTCTTCGAGCCCAAGGGAAAGGGTGCGCTGGGTCAGCGAGGTCTCAATGGGCCGCCCGGCCTCGTCGAAGAAGTGGCCAAGGATTTCGCCCATGCCGCCGCGGGCCTTCACCTCGGTGATCTCGCTCATCTCCACCATGCGGGTGGACACGAGCTGGGCGTGCGGCTCGGCCGTGCCGATGCCGACAATCATGAGATCGGCGGTGGCGGCGAGCTTGAAGACATCCGACACCCCGCGCTGCGACAACAGGACGAGCCGGTCCTCGACCGAATTGGCAAAGAACGGCACCGGCATCACATAGGCCTGCGCGCCGGTCTTCTCCGCTAGGCGATGGATCACGTCGTGCGGGTTGGCCGCGTAGTTGCGGGTGAGGCCGCCCAAGAGCGACACGAACCGCACGCCGGCCGCTTCCACATGGGGCATCTCGCGAACAGCCGCCGCCAAGGTGCGGCCGTGGCCCACGCCGATCACGCCAGAGCCGTTCAGTTCGATGCTGCGCTGGATGTAGTTGGCGCCCGCAATGCCGAGTGCCCGCACCGGCAGGCCTTCTTCATAAAGGTCGGGCACGATCTCGCAGTAGGACAGCCCGAACGCGCGTGACAGCCGGTCTTCCAGCTCCACGCATTCTGCCACATCGCCATCGATGCGCACTTTGACGAGGCCGGCCTCATTGGCGCGCATGATCAGTCGATGCGCCTTCACGCCCGTCACGCCAAGCCGCTCCGCCACCTGGGCCTGCGTCAGGCCACCGGCGTAGTGCAGCCACGCCGCACGGACGGCGAGGCTCTCCTCGGCTTCGCGAGTTTTAGCGCTGCGCGCCATTTTTCCATCCCTAGCGTGAGATGCGGTCAGCTCTATCGGCAACCGTCATTTTTTTCACGTTGTGTAATTTTTTGCAGTTCAAGCCGGGCAAGTCAAGAGCCGTGACGAGGTCTCCAACCGGTCTTGCTCCAAAGTGGCGTATCCCTTCGCGAGGGCGTTCGTGGCATCTCAGGGGCTAATTCATCCGCCATAAAGCCGCCCACACCGGGACCGTTCGTCCCATGGCAGCAGTCTGACTAGAACACGGGTCTTGATTGGTCGGGGGCGGTGTGATTGGTGTCGTGGATGGACACCGTGCAAATCCGAACCGACACCCTGATCTTTCGCGACACGATTCCGTTTCGTCTCGCGCGCGCAGCTATCGACAAGCCGGAGGCAGAGCTTTCGATCCTGTCCTTTGGCTGCGCGCGGGGCGATGAACCCGCGACATTGAAGGCGTTGTTTCCTCAAGCGCGTGTCGCCGGCTGCGACATCAACGACCGCGCCCTCGCCATGGCGCAAAGCATTGCCGGACCTGTCGATATCTTTTTGTCGTCTTGGCCAGCCATCGAGCAACGCGGGCCGTATGACTTGATCTGCGCGTGCTCAAGTTTGTGCCTCAATCCGATCCCAAAAGATGGTTTGAAAAGCGCTTTTCCGTTTTCGAAATTCGACGACTATGTGTCGCGGCTGGCGGAAAACTTGAACTTGGGCGGCACGCTCGTCATCTACAACTCGAGTTATTTCTTTCGTCACAGCACCTGTGCTGTCGATTTCAACCCAATACTATCACCGCAGCTGTTTTCGAGTGGGTTCATCGGTCGCGGATTGCCCGATGGTCGGCTTGCATTCAATGTGGGTGGCAGCGGTCTCGACATCTATTTGCAACCGCGCTGCCTAGAGGGCGTGCTCGACATGGACCTCGTCAATTGCGTCTTCAAAAAAG
>CALSBD010000044.1:0-11892 GCA_943373055.1 Rhizobium sp. Q54 | reverse complement strand
GAGCTGGAACCGCAGTTGCGCGCGGATCCAAGCCTGATCGAGGCCTTCATCGACGAGACGCTGCGCATCTATCCGCCGGTCAATCGCACAGCCCGTAAGGTGCGCGCGCCCCTCACGGTGGATGGCCAATCGCTCTCGCCCGGCGATCTGGTGATCTTGTTCCTCGGCGCGGCCAATCGCGATCCCAAGATTTTTCCCGATCCCGATGTGCTGCGCATCGTGCGGCCGGAGCGCAAGATTAATGGCGTTTTGTCGTTTGGCTACGGCGCGCACCTGTGCATCGGCCGCCTCCTGTCGATCCTGGAGCTGCGCATCTTCTATGAGGAGCTTTTGAAGCGGACCGACGCGTTAAACGTCGATGTCGACAGCATTCGCTATCGCGACGGGTCCGTGCTCAAGGGCATCAGCCAGTTGCGGCTCACCGCAACCGCGCGCGGGTGAGGCGACCATGCGCTCCTATCTCGCCAACGACGGCACGCGCCTCGCCGTGGACCGGTTTGGTCACGGCCCGCCCGTGATCCTCATCCACGGCTTTGCGAGCTCGGGCCGGATCTTCCGGTACCAGATCGCGGCGCTGAGCGCGCACTTCACCGTCTACACGCCCGATTTGCGCGGCCATGGCCGCAGCGCGGACGTGGCCCACGGGGCGCGCGTGGCCCGACTTGGCCGGGATCTCCACGATCTGATCGACACCATCGGCGCGCCTCAGGTGGGCCTGGTGGGATGGTCGATGGGCGCGGCGGTCGCGTGGTCCTACCTCGATGTGTTTGGCGATGGGCGCGTCGCCGCGCACGCCTTCATTGATGAACTGCCGTTTGTGATGGAAGCGGTCGACAGCCTCGGCACCGATCGCACCCAGCTCGACCCAGCACCGTTCGTCGGGCTTCACGCCCGCTTCGCGGACCCAGCCGTCCGCGAGAAAGCGGTGCAGCAGTTCATCAGCGGGATGCTTCACGACGTCACGCCTGTTGACCGGCTGAAGATCATGACGGACGCGCGCCGCGCCGCTCAAGAGCTGTGCGTGAGGCAACTCCTCGACAGCAACGCCACCGACTTTCGCGACCTCATCGCGAAACTCCAAAAGCCGACGCTCTTTGTCGGCGCTCAAAAGAGCTTCTTCAAAGTCGCCTTCCACGACTGGATGCATGCCCAAGTCCCCCGCAGCCAACTCGCTGTGTGCCAAGACGCGGGTCACTTCGTCCTGGTCGAGCAACCGGCCTGGTTGAACGATCAGCTTGTTCCCTTCTTTCGAACGCACCTGGATGGAGCGAACCTCCCGTCGCATCCACCACGTGCCCCCATGGAGAACCAGTCATGAAGACCGTCGTTATGTCGATATTCGAAGGGGGCTACCAGCCCATCACCGCGCTGAGCGCCTACACCGCCCTCAAGGCGGGAGGCCACGACACGCGCTTCTTTGACCTTTACGTCGAGGGGACTGAGAAGCTCACGGATCTGGCCGAGGCGGATGTGTTCGCCCTGTCGATCCCGCTTTATGACGCCCTTAAGGCGGTCCCCGACCTGGTGGGTCAGATCAAGGCGGTGCGCCCTGACGCGCGCATTGTGTTCTTCGGCCAATACGCCACCATCAATGCCGGCATTCTGGCGGGCAACCAGGGCGACTACGCCGTGGTGGGTGAGTGGGAACGGCCGCTGGTGGAGCTGTTGGACAACCTCAGCGGCAAGACCGATGCGAACCCGATCGGGATTGCCGATGCCACCATGGCCGCGGCCGGTTTGATCCCGCATCCCTATCGCGCCAAGGACCAAATCCGCGTTCCCGACCGGGCCGCGGCGCCGTCACTGGTGAAATACCCCCAGCCGCACTTGGATAAGCTTTTGGGTGGCCCCACCATCGTGGGTGGCCTGGAGACCACGCGCGGCTGTCACCACAAGTGCACCTATTGTTCGGTGTTCGCCGCCTATGACGGCAAGGTGCTGCTGACCGGCGAGGACATCGTGGTGCGCGATGTGGCTAATCTCGTTGACCAAGGCATGCAGCATCTCACCTTCATCGATGCCGATTTCTTCAACGCCAAGCGTTACGCGATGTCGGTGTTGCGGCGGCTCCACACGGAGTTCCCGCAGATCACCTTCGACTTCACGACGCGCGTCGACCACATCCTAGAGAACCCGGAGTTCGTCAAGGAGATGCCCGATCTCAATGTGCGGGTCATCACCTCGGCCTTGGAGTTCCCCAATCAGAAGGTCTTGGATCAGGTCTACAAGGAAATGACCGTTCCCATGATCGAAGACGCGATCGCGGCGATCCAAGACGTCGGCATCATCCTCAATCCGACCTTCATCATGTTCAATCCGTGGGTCGGCATTGAGGACATCGCGCTGTTCCATGACTTCGTGGCGCGCAACAAGCTCGAGGGCCTCATCGATCCGGTCCAGTATGAAACGCGGCTGCATCTCTACAAGGGCTCGCCCTTGTTGAAGAACCCGACGATCCAGGCGCTGGAGCTCACCGAGCGCGAGTTCCACTACGATTGGAAGCACCCCGATCCGCGCATGGATGAGCTCTATTTGGCCTCGCGCACCCCGCCGAGCGAGATGTCGGGCTTCAAGCGCTGCTGCCTGAAGTGCTGACCGACAGCGGCTGAGGGATCGGCCGCGTCACCCTTGATCACAACACCTGATGAGACCCGAGCGGCCGCCATTGTGGCCGCCCGGATCCCTATTCCCTTGAGATGAGGTCATTAGATGTCAAAAGCACTCGAAATGCGCGCCCGCGCGCTCATGGTCGCCCTAGTCAGTGGTTTTGACCTGACGGGCCGGATGGATTGGCTGGCGTCCATACGCCAGGATTATGAACGGGATCGTCAGCCTTCGCGGCGCAGCCTCGTGGTGGGAGCTGGCGTGCCAGGCTTGGCCGACTGGATCGCCCAGGACGTCGTGTCGACGGGCGGCGAGATCACGATCGTCGACGAGCCAGCCACCACCGTGGCCGTGGCACCGCGGCCGGGCTTGCGCGTGGTCAAGACAAAGCTCGACGACTACGCGTTTGATCCCCGCGCTTTCGATCAGGCACTCGGCAGTGTCGCCACGCCCACCTTTGAAACGGTCCATGGGCTGTTGCGCACCTTGCAGGAAACCGCCCGATCAACGCCGCTGATCGCGGAGGCGACATGCGATCAGGTCATCCAGGTGTGGCTGGGCAATCGATTGATGGCCACGGCGCACCAAGCCGCCCTTACCGATACGCTGCGGGTTGCCCGCAAGGGCGGACGCCTGTTCGCCGTTGTCTTGTTGGCCGACGAGCCGATCGACGTGACCACCGGCACGGTTCCGGCCGTGCTGAAGGATCACCTTGTGCGACTGCCGACCGAGCAAGACTATCTGGCCGAGCTCGCCGCCGCCGGCTGGCACGGCATCACGCTCACCCCCTTGTCGGACAGTGCCGTGTTCGGCCGCGACAAAGTCGAGGTCCGCGCGTTCAGCGTGCGTGCCTACAGGGGCAAGCAAGGCCCCTGCTATGAGCAAGGCCACGCGGTCATCTATCGGGGGCCCTATCAGGTCGTCCACGATGATGACGGTCATGCCTATCCGCGCGGCGAGCGGGTCGCGGTGTGCCAAAAGACCCATGATCTGCTCATGCAAGCGCCCTATGCCGGCCAGTTCATCAGCTTGCCCTGCTATCGCGCGCCGGCGCTGGCCGACGCCGCATTGTTTGATTGCGCGACGCCGGCCAAGCGGGCCCCGGCCGTGACCAAGGGGTTTGAATCGCTGCCCAGTGCAGCGGCCTCGTGTTGCGGCCCCTCTGGCAGCTCCGGTGATTCATGCTGCGGCTAACGCGGCGCGCCACGGTCAAACGGACCGTTTGATCGTGGCGCCTTCGTACGCGGTCCTAAGTGCCAAAACTATAAGTAGGCACAAAGTGAAACATAAGCGTATCAAGGTATTTATTCTTACATAAGCTGTCACAATAGACAGTAAGCGCCACGAAATACAACGATTTCGACGATCGATGCATGAAGATGCATGGACGAGAGGAGCTGTGTGTTATGACCCAATCACATCTGTCCAGACGGCGGGCATTGAAGGTGATGCTCGGCTTGGCCGGCCTTGCCGGTGGGGTGTCCGTGAGTGGCCGCCCGGTCGCTGCCGATACCGTCCGCATCGTCGTCACCGGCTCAAGCACGGTCGCGCCCTTGCTGTCGGATATGGCCCGTCGCTATGAGGCCCTCAACCCGGGGCTCGAAGTCGACATTCAAACCGGCGGCTCCTCGCGCGGCATCGCCGACGTGCGCAAAGGCACCGCACAGATCGGCATGGTCTCCCGCGATTTAACCGCGGCCGAGGCTGATCTCACGGCCCATGTGCTGGCTCGCGATGGCATCGCGCTGATCGTGCACGCGGATAACCCCATTCAGGCCCTCTCCGATGCCGATGTGATCGCCATTTATACCCGGCAGAAGACCCGCTGGTCTGACTTTGGCGGTTCCGATCAGCCCATCACCGTGGTCAACAAGGCCGAAGGGCGCTCCACGCTGGATGTATTCCTCGGACATCTCAAGCTGACCATTCGCGATGTGAAGCCTCATGTGGTGATCGGCGACAATGAGCAGGCCATCAAGGTGGTCGCCGGCAATCCCAACGCGATCGGCTATGTGTCGATCGGCACCATCGAATACCACGCCGGTGCGGGGACCCCGCTGCGCGCCATTGGCCTCGGCCCAGTCGCGCCATCGAGCCAAGCGGTCGCCGACGGCAGCTATGTGGCGAGCCGACGCCTCAACCTCGTCACACTCGGGCCGCTCAAGCCCGAGGTCGCCCGGTTCATCGCCTTTTGCCAAGGAGGAGACGTCCATGACCTCATTCGAGATCATGCCTTTGTCGCCATCGCGGGCTAGGCGCAGCGCGCGACGACCCCCCGCTGAGACGTGGCTCTCCATCGCTTTGTGGGGCGCGGGGGCCTCGGGCCTCGCCACTGTCGCCATGGTGCTCATCGTGGTGTTGGCCGGGTCCTGGCAGGCGTTGGTCGCGGTGGGTCCGGTCGCCTTCGTGTCGGGCACCGATTGGTTCCCAACTCAAGGCGCGTTCAGCTTGGTACCCATGATGCTAGGCACCATCGCGGTGTCGGTGGGCGCCTTGGCGCTTGCCTTGCCGCTTGCCCTCCTATCGGCGATCTACGTCGCCCATTATGCCAATGCGGGCCTCGCCAGCGCGGTCCGGCTCGTGTTGCAGACAGTGGCCGGCATCCCCTCCGTCGTCTACGGCTTATGGGGGCTTGCCGTTCTGGTGCCTTTGATTGCGGCATACGAGCCGCCGGGCGCCTCGTTGCTGGCGGGCATCATTGTCCTGGCGATCATGATCCTGCCCACAATCGCCGTCGTCGCCGAGGCAGCACTTCGACAACTGCCGCCCGCCTATTATTGGGGCGGCCTGGCACTCGGCTTGCCGCGATGGAGCGTGATCGTGCGCATCATCTTGCCGGCGGCTCGAGGTCCCCTGGGCGTGGCGGCGGTGCTTGGCCTGGCGCGCGCCTTAGGTGAGACCATGGCGGTGCTCATGGTCACCGGCAATGCGGTCGCCGTGCCCGATAGCCTGTTCGCTTCTATCCGCACCTTGCCCTCCAACATCGCCTTGGAGATGGCCTATGCGATGGATGTCCACCGCTCGGCGTTGTTCGTCACCGGCCTTGTCTTGTTGGCGTTGGTGTTCGCCCTGTTGATGGCCGTGCGCGCCGCGGAGGTGCCCCATGCGCGCTGATCGCCTGAAGGCTTCGCTTGGCGACACCTTGGTTCACCTCGGCTCGTTGCTGGTCGTGGGCGTCTTGGTCGCCGTCGTCCTCCATGTTTTGTGGTCGGGGCTTTCGTCCGTCTCGCTCTCCTTCCTCCTTGAGGCACCAGCGCGCGCCGGACGCGCCGGTGGCATCGCGCCGATGATCGTGTCGACCTTGATCGTCGCACTCATCGCATTGGTGACGGCGGTGCCGCTCGGGGTCGCAATCGCACTCTTGTTGACCGAAGAGCGGGTGTTGCCGGCCTCCTTGGCCAAGGCAATCCGGCTGTGTCTCGTCGTCTTGGCCGCGGTTCCCTCAATCCTTTATGGCCTGGTCGGCAATGCGGTGTTTTCCGATGCGATGGGCCTGGGGTTCTCGCTTCTGTCGGGCGGCCTGACACTTGCGTTGATGGTGTTGCCCATCATCGCCTGTATCGCCGAGGAATCGATCCGCGCGGTGCCCGATGGCGTGCGGCGGGGCGGGTATGCCCTGGGCTTGCCGCGCCATCGCGTGATCTTCCGGTTAATCCTGCCCTTGGCGCTCCCCGGCATCGTGGCAGGCACCGCGCTCGGCTTTGGTCGTGCAGTCGCCGAGAGCGCGGCCCTCATCTTTACCAGCGGCTATGTCGATCGCATGCCCGATAGCGTGTTCGATTCCGGCCGCACCCTCGCCGTTCACATCCTGGACTTGGCGATGAATGTCCCCGGCGGCGATGCCCGCGCGTTCGCCACCGCCAGCGTTCTCTTGATCTCCACCTTGGCCACCGTCGCGGCTTTGGCCGCCTTGGAACGGGCCGGTCACCGAACGGGAGGAAATACATGAGCGTCACCGACCTGTTGCCCACGAAAGCGCCCCTGGGGCTCGTCCCGGTCGCCAAAGCCCCCACACCGCCGCAAAGCCTGATCCGCATTGAGAACCTGGATGTCTCTTATCGCGGTCGCAAGGCGCTTCGGCCAACGTCGCTCGCCATCCGGCCCCGCACGATTACGGCGCTCATTGGCCCGTCGGGCTGCGGCAAGACGAGCTTCTTGATGTGCCTCAACCGGCTCATCGATCTCGTCCCAGGGGCCTGCTGTAGCGGCCAAGCCTATCTCGATGGCGAGGATGTGCTGTGTCGATCCGCCGATGTGCTCGCGCTGCGCAAGCGGGTCGGCATGGTGTTTCAGCGGCCCAATCCGTTTCCGTTCTCCATCCGCCGCAACTTTGATCTTGTGTTTGACGAAGCCGGCTTGCGCGACCGTGAGGCACGCGAAACGCGCATGCGGACGTGCCTGGAAGCCGCGGGCCTGTGGACCGAGGTGGGCCATCGTTTGGACGCGTCCGCGACGGAGTTGTCCGGCGGGCAACAGCAACGCTTGTGCATCGCCCGCGCCTTGGCAACAGACCCCGACATCTTGTTGCTCGACGAGCCGTGCAGCGCGCTCGATCCAAAATCCACTATGGCCATTGAACGGCTCTTGATGGAATTGAAGCAACGCATCACGTTGGTGGTTGTCACGCATAACCTTCCCCAAGCCTGTCGCATTGCTGACGACTGCGCGTTGTTCTGGACAGAGAACGGGTCGGGCTATCTTTTGGAGTGCGGGCCCATGGCGCAGCTGATGGAGGCGCCGGCCCACACCATCACTTCTGATTATCTCAGTGGCCGCTTGGCGTAGTGCATCATCGTTCTACCTATGCTAGTACACGCCAGTGAGCACCCGTGAGTCTCGCGGGCCTAACAAGGAACCAGGCGCCACGTGGTGCCTGGGGAGAGGAAGCGTATGAAACTAACCCATGGTGCGCTGTGGGCGGCAATTGATGCCTTGGCGCGCTCAAAAGGGCTGTCGGCTTCTGGTCTAGCCATTAAGGCAGGTCTGGACGCGACGGCGTTCAACCGCTCCAAGCGGATCGGCCCCGATGGACGCGAACGTTGGCCCTCGATGGAATCGATCGCCAAGGTGCTGGCCGCCGCCGATTGCGACCTCACCACGTTTGCCCGCATCCTGGAGGCGCGCGGCGCACCGCCGCAATTCGCCATCCCAAGCCTCCCGATGGCGCGCGCGGTCGAGCCCAACCTGTTTGATGCCGACGGCCGCCCGCTGTTGACCAGCGCGTGGGACGCCACGCCGTTCCCCGGCGCCGTGGAATCGCTCTATGCCCTTGATGTGGGAGGCGATCGCTACGCGCCCTATTATCGCGATGGCGATGTGGTGTTGGTCGCCCCTGGCCGCTCGCCGCGCCGCGGCGACAAAGTGGTCGTCAAACCAATCGACGAGGCCCCGTTCCTCGCCCAGTTCCATCGGCGCACGGCCACCCGCATTGAGCTCACCGCGATGGCGGCGACCGACCCGCGCACCGAATTGGGGCTGAGCGAGCTGGAATGGATCGCCCGTATCGTGTGGGCGAGCCAATAATCGAGGCGCACCCAGCTCTTACTCCTCCAGCGTAGTTTTCACCACCTGAGCCAGCTGCTTGAGCGTAAACGGCTTGGCCAGGAAGCCGAACGTCTCGCCCTCGTCGAGGTTCTTGGCAAACGCGTCCTCGGCATAGCCTGAGACGAAGATGATTTTGAGGTGCGGCTGCGTTTTGCGCAGCTCGCGCAGCAAGGTCGGCCCGTCCATCTCAGGCATTACCACGTCCGAGACCACGAGATCGACCTTGCCGCCGACCTCCGCCATCACATCGAGCGCCTCGGAGCCCGACGCTGCCTCAAACACCTTGTAGCCGCGCGATTCGAGCGCGCGCTTGCCAAACGCCCGCACGGCCTCCTCGTCTTCCACCAAGAGGATCGACGCCGAGCCGGTTAGATCGGGCGCCGGCGCGGCCGCCGCAGCCGAGGCCGCGGCCGTTGCCGCCGCCTTTTCCTCCGCCACCCGCGCGGGTTCTTCCACCTCGATATGACGAGGCAAGAAGATGCGGAATGTGGTGCCGCGGCCGACCTGGCTGTCGCAATAAATAAACCCGCCGGTCTGCTTCACGATGCCATAGACTGTCGACAGGCCAAGACCCGTGCCCTGACCAATCGGCTTCGTCGTGAAGAACGGCTCAAAGATCTTTTCAAGGATCTCGGGCGGGATGCCGGTGCCGGTATCGGTCACCTCGATCATCACATAGTCCGCCGCCGGCATGCCGGGGGTGTCGTAGCGCTCGGTGTCGGCCGCGGCGACGTTGGCGGTTTTGATGGTCAGCTTGCCGCCTTGCGGGCTGGCGTCGCGCGCATTGACGGCCAAGTTGACGATCACCTGTTCCAGCTGGCTGTGGTCGGCCTTGATCGGCCACAAATCGCGGCCGTGCACCACGTCGAGCGTGATCTTCTCGCCCATCAAGCGACCGAGCAGCATCTGCAGATCCGCGATCGTATCGCCCAGCGAAAGCACCTCCGGCCGCAGCGTCTGCCGCCGCGAGAACGCCAACAGCTGGCGCACCAGCGCCGCCGCCCGGTTGGCGTTCTGCTTGATGTTCATAATGTCTTGGAACGAGGGGTCCGCCGGTCGGTGGCTGGCGAGCAACAGATCCGAGAAGCCGATGATGGCGGTCAAGACATTGTTGAAGTCATGCGCGATGCCGCCGGCCAGTTGACCGATCGCCTGCATCTTTTGCGACTGGGCGAATTGGCTTTCCAGCTCGCGCTGTTCGGTGGTGTCGAGCGCATAGACGATCGCCGCTTCGCCATCGCCCTCGCCATCGACCACACCCGACACAAAGAACCGGGCCGACCGCTTCTTTTGCGGATCCGAGCCGGCGACCAGCGGCAGGTCGATTGCCGGGATGTTGGACTGGCCCTGGGTCGCTGCCTGCAAGGCTTGCACGAGCCGGGGGCGGTCGCTGTCGCTCACAAGATCGGTCAACAGCCGCGGCTGGTCGCCGTCGCCGCCCTTTGACAGCCCCACCGTTTGGCCCATGAGGCGCAGGAACGGTGCATTGGCCCGGCCGACCTCGCCGTTGCGTTTGACGGCGGCAATCGCGATCGGCGTGTTGTTGAAGAAGCGGGCAAACCGCACCTCCGCCGCGCGCAGCGTCTCGGAGGCATCCTCGCCCGGCGAGCGATTGAGCACCAAGGTGCGGCTGTCGCCCGGCGTGCCATCAGCGGCGTGCGGCACCCGGTGAAGAAGCCGCACCGGTAGACTTTGGCCGTTCTTCTTCACAAGGTCGATATCGATGATTTGTGTCTTCGACGGCGGTCCGCTGGCACTCGCGCTAACGATCAACGCCGCGCCCTGGCCCTGGACAAGGTCGGTAAGCGCGATCTGGCCGCTTTCGAACTGGGCGAGGTCATAGCCCAGCCAGTCGGCGAGCGTGGCGTTGAGATAGGTGATCTTGCCCGACCGATCCGCCGAGAAGAAGCCGGCCGGCGCGTGATCGAGGAACGTCACCACCTGCTGCAGCTGTTGGAAGCTCGTTTCTTGCTCATCGCGGTCGCGCGTGATGTCGGCGACCTGCCACACGGTCAAGGCACGGCCCTTGACGCCATCCTCGCCCACCGTCTGCAACGGTCGCACCCGCACCCGATACCAGCGCGGGGTGCCTTCGGTGCGGCCAAGCCCGTGCGGCATGCGGATCTCTTCCATCGCGCGGCGACCATCGGCGACCGCCTGTACGAGGCGATAGATGCGTTCGGCCGCCTCCGGATCGCCCGAAAACACCCGCTCCACGCCGCGCACGTCCGACGCGGTCATCGCTTTGATGAGGTCGGCATAAGAGCGATTGGCATAGACGATCCGCCCGTCGGTATCCGTGACCACCGCGCCCTCGGCCATGGTGTCGACGAACGCACGCGCCAGATCATGCCCCTTGGGCTTGGCGCCAATGCGGAAAAAGCCGACCGCCAGCGCGAACAGCGAGAAGATGCCCACCATCGCCAACACGCCCAACAGGAGGAGCACATAAGGCTCCGCCTCTTCGCGCGTCATGAAGGCAAACGTGATCGCGACCGCCACCAGCGCGGTCGACAGCGCGATGAGGAGCCACACATTGCCCGATGATGCCGGCTGGTCGATCACCGGTTCCACGCCGATCCGCCCAGCTTCCACGTCGCTCATGTTTCGCCCCTATTGGCAGGCCCGCGCACCGAATCCGAACGCACTCGCGTGGTTTTACTCCTTATCAGAGTTGTCAACCACGCACCCCCGGTCAACCCGGGAAATCATCGGCAAATCCCACAGTGTGCCGTCTGGGTGGGCAGCGATTTCTTTGGTTTTCTCCCGAAACAGAAAGGAAGGGGCCGACCCACTTACTGAGGAAGCCGCGTCAAAAGGAGGAGCGCACGTCACAGCCCACCACTCCACATCACGGTGCTGGCCGTTCGTTGGCGTCGGGTTGGGCGTCGGTGGTGGAGGGGAGGGTGGGTTCGGCTGTCGGCGTGGTGGGCTTAGCGCCCAGGCGCGCGCGGCCGGTCCAGGCGAGCGCGGCGTCAAGACCGGCAATGCGGGTCGTCTCGTCCTGGCGGGCCTCGAACTCATCCAGGCGCGGATCCTCAATCCCAGCAATTTTCGCCAGATAGTGCCACTTCAGCGCATCCTCGATGCTGGGATCGACCGTGATGCCATAGGCGTACAGGCGGGCGACGCGGTTTTGCGCCACTGGATTGCCGGCCTGCGCGGCGCGCGCCAGCCAAGCGGCGCCCTTGCGTTCGTCCTTGGCCACGCCGCGGCCGTTGAACAGAAGGATGCCATATTCGACTTGCGCGGCGGTGTGGCCGCCCTCGGCCGCCAGGCGCATATGCTCGGCCGCCACGGTGAGATCCGGCAACAGGCCTTCGCCGGCTTCGGCCATCTTGGCCAGACCATAGCGCGCGTCGATGTTGCCCGCCGTCGCCGCCTTGGTGAACAGCTCCGCCGCGCGGCGAATATCCACCCGCACACCGCCGAGGCCCGAAATGTGCAGTAGGCCCAGATTATACATGGCCTCAGGCTGCCCAAGCTCGGCCGCCTTGCCAAACCACTCGGCTGCCTTCACCTCTGATTTTACGACGCCTCGGCCATCGAGATAAAGGATCGCCAGACGGAACATGGCCTCCCGGTCGCCGCGCCGGGCCGCGATCTCATACCAGCTCGCCGCCTTTGCGGCGTCGCGCGCCACGCCCTCGCCGTTCTCATAAAGAAGGCCCAACAGCGTCATGCTGGCGCGCTCACCAGCTTCTGCTGCGGGCACCGCATAGGCGAACGCCCGACCAAACAGGA
>CALSBD010000043.1:0-12066 GCA_943373055.1 Rhizobium sp. Q54 | reverse complement strand
GAACACGTCGGCGGCCACCGGGGCGGTGGCAAGTCCCGCGACCAGCGAGGCAAGCGCGGCATCCCGCACCAGGGCGATGGCCTTGCCCGTGGGGCTAAGCGGTGGACGGGCGGCGCGGGCGCGCTCGGCGGCGGGGCCGGTCTTGGCCTCCCAGGCGGCCACCAGCGCCATCACGGCGAGAAACGACATCTGAAAGCCAGGCGCCGCCACCGCCGACGGTGTCACCGCGAGGATCGCCAAGGCCGCCAGCGCAACGGCGCGCTGGGTGAGCGCGCGGCGGTGGATCAAGACAGCCACCAGGGCCACCGCGATCATAATCCACGCCCGCACCGCCGGCACGTCGGCGCCCGACAACAGGAGATAGGCGAACGTGATGGCCAAGGCGGCCGCGGCGGCAAGCGTCTTGGTGGAGACGGTGAGTGCGATCGCCGGGATGAGCGCCAGGCTAAAGCGCAGCCCGAACAGCACGAGGCCGGCGACCAGCGTCATGTGGAGGCCGGAGATCGAGAGGATGTGATAAAGCCCCGACGCGCGCAGCGCCTCGGCCGCCGCAGCACTCACGCCCGATTCAATCCCGACGATCAGCGCCACGGCGATGGCGCCGGTGTCACCAGGCAGCGCGCTTGTGATGCGCGCGGCAATCGCGTGGCGCGCCTCGCCAATGGCGGCGGTGAGCGCGCGGGCGAAGCGCGGCTCGAAGGGCAACACGGTCGGCTTGCCAAGCGCGAACCCGCTGGCGCCAATGCCCTCGAAGAAGCGGCCGCGCGCGAAATCATAGCCATCGGGCATCACCGGGCCGCGCGGGGGCGACAGCCGCGCGCTTAGCGCCACCCGATCACCGACCGACAGCGCTGGCTCGCGGGCAATCAGCGTCACCGTCACCCGGCGCGGCACGTGCGCGTCGGGCACGCCGGACATGGCGACGACGGTTAAGGTGAGCCGCCGCCCGCCGCGCGCGGTTGGCTGCAAGGCATCGATGTCGCCGGTGACTTGCACGGTGCGTTGGCGATCGAGGCGGGGCTCGTCGGCCCGGCGGGTCTCATAGGCGCCAGCCGCCAGCCCCGCGCACAGGGCGGCCATGAGCGCCATGCCGAACGCGTGGGTGCCACCGCGGCGACGGCGGACGACGGCGCCGGTGGCGAGCGCGACGGCGGCGACGAGGACGACTTCGGCGATCGGCTCGGCGGGCAAGGTGAGATAGAGCGCGGCCCCGAGCGCGAAGAAAACCGCGATCCACGGCAAGCCGGCGCGCCGGTCGAGCTCACGGTCAAGGCTCGCGCCCAGCGCCACGGTCGCCACGTCGAGCCGATGGCGCCATCCCGCGCCCAGCGGGATTGTTGCCACAAGGCCGGCCAGCGCATCGCGGGCGGCCTCCAAGGCGCGCGCCTGTCGCCACGCAGGCCAGGTGAGCCCGCGACCGCCGGGGCCGATGGGGCGCGTGGCCGGGACGGCGGTGGGGTCGGGCGGCGGTCCGGCGTCGATCAGCGGCGGCGCGTCGCCCCGCTCCGCCACCGGCCGATGCGGCGCGGCGGGGTTGGCCCGCGCCGAGCGCGAAGGCGGGGGGCGGTCGGAACGCGACACGGACACGTCCCTCCTTGGAACGCTCGCTCAACGCCGGTCTTTTGGCGAGCGACGGACCATGCTAACAAGCCGCCGCTCGCATGCCATCCGGATCGCCCCGCGCCTGCGGGGTTGAGTGCCGCATTCAAGGATAGTGTTAACGCCATGGCCGCTTCCAAGCCCGTCGTCACGCGCTTTGCCCCCTCGCCGACCGGCTATTTGCACATCGGGGGCGCCCGCACGGCGCTGTTCAACGATCTCTACGCCCGCCGCCATGGCGGCACGATGCTTTTGCGGATCGAAGATACCGATCGTGAGCGGTCAACCGACGCGGCGATCGATGCGATCCTCGATGGCTTGAAGTGGCTGGGCATTCGCTGGGAGGGCGAGCCGCTCTATCAGTTCGCCCGCGCGGCGCGGCATGCGGAGGTGGCACATGACCTCGTGCAGCAGGGCAAGGCGTATTTCTGCTATGCGACGCCGGACGAACTCACTCAGATGCGCGAGACCGCCATGGCCGAGGGCCGGCCGCCGCGCTATGACGGCCGCTGGCGCGATCGGGACCCCGCCGAGGCGCCCGCGGGCGTCAAGCCGGCGGTGCGCATCAAGGCGCCGACGACGGGCGAGACGGTGATTGAGGACCTCGTGCAAGGGCGCGTCGTCTTTCAGAACGCCAACCTCGATGATTTCGTCATCCTGCGCTCCGATGGCACGCCGACCTACATGCTGGCCGTGGTGGTCGACGACCACGACATGGGCGTCACCCACATCATCCGCGGTGACGATCACCTGACCAATGGCGCGCGCCAGATGCAGATTTATCAGGCGATGGGCTGGGACGTGCCGGCGATGGGACACATTCCGCTCATCCATGGGCCCGATGGCGCGAAGCTGTCCAAGCGGCATGGCGCGCTCGGTGTCGATGCTTACCGGGCGATGGGCTACTTGCCGTCCGCCATGCGCAATTATCTAGCGCGGCTGGGCTGGAGCCACGGCGACGAGGAGATCTTCTCCACCGATCAGGCAGCCGCGTGGTTTGACACCGACGCGATCGGCCGCTCGCCGGCGCGGTTCGACTTCGCCAAGCTTGAGAACCTCAACGGCTGGTACATCCGCAACACGCCCGACGACGAACTGTTTTCGGCGGTCGAGGCCGTGCTGCCCTATATCGAGAACGGCGCGGCGATCGCTGAAGCCTGGACACCGGACGTGCGGGCGAAGGTTCGCCAGGCGCTGCCGGGGCTGAAGGAGCGCGCCAAGACGCTGTTGGAGATCATCGACGGCGCGAGCTTCCTGCATGCGAGCCGTCCGTTGGCGCTCGATGAAAAGGCCGCGGCCCTCATCGATGCCGATGCCAAGGCGGCGCTGACGGCACTGGCCGATCGGTTCGAAGCGCTGGCCGAATGGTCGGCCGCGACGACCGATCAGGCGGTGCGCGCCTATGCGGAAGAACGCGGATTGAAGCTTGGGAAGGTGGCCCAGCCGCTGCGCGCCGCGCTGACCGGGCGCACCACATCGCCGGGCATTTTCGACGTTTTGGCGGTGCTGGGTCAGGCGGAGAGCGTCGCGCGCATCCGCGATGTGGCCGGCTAAGCGGGCTTCAGGCCCATCGTGCGGCCATCGACTGCCTGAACTGCGTGCAACCCCCACCGTTGGGTGGTGGCTTTAAGACCTTGTACGCGCTTGCCGCCATTTCGCAAATGCGATACGCCAGCCCCGGGTTTCAAGACAGCCGGGGCCGCGGGGGCCCGGGCGGGTTTGCCGAACCTCCCGTTGGCTCGGCACGCCTCGTCGATTGATCGATTCCCGATTGGGACCGCATCCATCAAGGGGGATTCCGGATGACCGACACTGCGGCGACGCTAAACTTCAAGGGCAAGACCCACGAGCTACCGGTAAAGTCCGGCTCGATCGGTCCCGATGTGATCGACATCGGCAAGCTTTATGGCGCCACCCACGCCTTCACCTACGATCCGGGCTTCACCTCCACGGCGGCGTGCGAATCAAAGATCACCTACATCGACGGTGACGAAGGCGTTCTCCTGTATCGCGGCTATCCGATCGAGCAGCTTGCCGAAAATGGCGACTTCCTGGAGAGCTGCTACCTCCTTCTCTACGGCGAACTGCCCACCAAGGCGCAGTATGACGACTTCGTCGGCCGCGTGACGCGCCACACGATGGTGCACGAGCAGATCCACTTCCTGTTCCGCGGCTTCCGTCGTGACGCGCACCCGATGGCCGTCATGGTGGGCGTCGTCGGCGCGCTGTCGGCGTTCTATCACGACTCGCTCGATATCGCCGATCCGCACCAGCGCATGGTCGCCTCGATCCGCATGATCGCGAAGATCCCGACGCTCGCGGCGATGGCCTACAAGTATTCGATCGGCCAGCCGTTCGTGTATCCGCGCAATGATCTCAGCTACGCGGCGAACTTCCTCAACATGTGCTTCGCGGTGCCCTGCGAGCCCTACTATGTCAACCCGGTGCTGGCGCGCGCGCTCGACCGCATCTTCACGCTGCACGCCGACCATGAGCAGAACGCGTCGACCTCGACCGTGCGGCTTGCCGGCTCGTCGGGCGCCAATCCGTTCGCCTGCATCGCGGCCGGCATCGCCTGCCTGTGGGGCCCGGCGCACGGCGGCGCGAATGAGGCCGCGCTGGCCATGCTGCAGGAGATCGGCACGGTCGACCGCATTCCGGAGTATATCCGCCGCGCCAAGGACAAGAACGATCCGTTCCGCCTGATGGGCTTCGGCCACCGCGTCTATAAAAACTATGACCCGCGCGCCAAGATCATGCAGAAGACCTGCCATGAAGTGCTCGGCGTGCTCGGCATCAAGGACGATCCGCTCCTGGATGTCGCGGTCGAACTGGAGCGCATCGCGCTCAGCGACGAGTATTTCATCGAGAAGAAGCTCTATCCGAACATCGACTTCTACTCAGGCATCACGCTGAAGGCGATGGGCTTCCCGGTCACGATGTTTACCGTTCTGTTCGCGCTCGCCCGCACTGTCGGCTGGATCGCGCAGTGGAAGGAAATGATCGAGGATCCGTCGCAGAAGATTGGCCGCCCGCGCCAGCTCTACACCGGCGCCCCGCGTCGCGACTATGTCGCGGTGGACGATCGCAACTGATCACATCTGCGTTGAACATGAAAAAGGCGCCCGTCGAGGCGCCTTTTTTATTTGGTTCGATCGGGGCGGTGATCAGGCGGCGCGCACCTGGTCGAGGAAGCGGCGGACCTCGACGCCCACGCCGTCGGCATCGTGGGTCAGGCCGGCGGCAAGCGATCCCACGCGCTCGGCGGCGCGGGCGGCGGCCTCGGCGGCGCGCTTGGCTTCCTGCACGCGCTCCGCGCTCTGGCGGGCCCCCGCGGCGGCCTCGTTGGAGGCTTGCGCGATGCCACCCACCGACGCGCCTTGCTCTTCGACCGCGGCGGCAATGATGGAGGCGATGTCGGCCATGTCATTGATGACGCTATCGATCGCGCCAATCGCATCGGTCGCGCGCGCCACCGACGAACGGATAGAGGCGACATTGCCGGCGATCTCACTGGTTGCCTTGGCGGTCTGCCCGGCGAGCGACTTCACCTCACCGGCGACGACCGCGAAGCCCTTGCCGGCTTCACCGGCGCGGGCAGCCTCAATGGTGGCGTTGAGCGCCAGCAAATTGGTCTGCTCGGCGATCGCCTGGATGAGTTGAACCACCTCGCCGATGCGGCCGGCGACGTGGCGCAGCTCGTCGATGGTGCCCTTGGCGGTTTGCGCCTCGGCGACGGCGCGGCGGGCGATCTCGGTGGAGCGCACGGTCTGACTGCCGATCTCGCCAATTGAGCCCTGCAGTTCCTGCGAGGCATGGGCGGAGGATTCCACATTGGTGGCCGCGAGCCGCGCGCTGGCGTCCGCCGCGTCGGCGGCGCTGCCGACCTGCTCGGCGGTGCCGGCCAACAAGCCGGCGACCTGATCGAGCTCGGTGGAGGCGTTCTGCACCGACCCGATCGCGGTGCCGATGGCGGTCTCGAACGCCTGAACGGCCGCTTCGATCTCCCGCGCCCGGGTCTCGCGCGAGGCGTTGTCGGTCGCCTCGCGGGCGGCGAGCCGCTCGCGCTCGGCCAAGGTGTCGCGGAACACTTCCAAGGTGGTCGCCATGGCGCCAATTTCGGTGCCGCGGCCGGCTGTGGGGATGCTCACCGACAAGTCACCGTCCGCCAGCTGACGCATGGCGACATTGACCCGCGACAAGCCGGTGGTGATCGAGCGGGCGATGAAGAAGGCGGCCGCCAGCGTGACGGCGATGATGGCGCCGATCACGATCAACAAGGTGCCGCTCACCTGGGCGTCCACCTCACGGGCAGCGGTGAGGACCTCGACGCGGCCCGCTTCAGCGGCGGCGACGATGGCGTCGGTCTTGGCCGGCATCGCCTCATAGGCGGCGGCGAGCTTGGTGGCAGCCTCGTCAAGCGCCATCTGCGCTTCCGCCCACGTATCGAACGCCTTGCCATAGGACAAAACGACGGCCTTGATTTCTTTTTTGATCTCGTCGTCGACCAAAAGCATGCCGTCGAGCGCGTCCGAGAGCCGCTTGCGCAGCTGGATGTTCAAGATCGCATAGGCCGTGGAGCGCTCGGTGGCGAACTGGCCCTCCGTCACGCGCATGCGGAAGTAATCAATGATCAGGTTGGCGACCTGGGTCTCGCCGACCCGATTGGTGACGTCGTCGATGATTTCCTTGAGGCGATCGGCGCGGCGGTTCAGCGTGCCGTTGGCGCCGTCACTGGCGCCGAAGCCGAGCTTCTCCTTGGTCACGAGCGCCGTGGAAAAGCCCTCCGCATAGCTGGCCAGCGCGGCCTTGAGCTCTTCGACGGTCTTCGTCAACTCCGCATTGCCGACATCGGCCACCATGGGGTCGATGATATCGAGCCACTGGCGAGCCGCCATGGCGCGCGCGGCAAAGGCAACTGCCTCGTCCTTGATGTCGGCCTGCATCGACGACACTTCCGCAAGGCGCATGCGGGCGATATCGCGCGCCAGCGCCTGCGTGGCGGCATTGAGCGATTCATATCCTTGGGCTTTGGCGTTGGCCGCCTCGGTCGCTTGTTTGCCGATGGCGTAGACCGTGCCGATGGCGGCAATGCCCAAAAGCGGGATTATGATCAGCGCTAGGATACGCACGCGGATCGACAGCGAAGCTAAAACCGACATTCCCCACTCCTCAACCCCAGGATTCGATGTAACGTGGGGCCAGGAGCGTTAAAGTTCGCTGAAAGAACGTATGAATTCCGCAGATGTGATTTGGAAAGACACATATTCTCAAAGTGATAACATATCCTTAGGAGAGGTTTCTGAACCCGGACCGCCTTTGCCGCGCTCACGCTCCGCGCAGGGTGTCGGCAATGGTCTCGGCCACCATCATGGTTGGCGCATTGGTATTGCCCGCGACGAGGCGGGGCATGAGGGAGGCATCAACCACTCGGACGCCTTCCACGCCGCGCACGCGGCCGACCGGATCGGTAACGCTATCATCATCCGCGCCCATGCGGCAGGTGCCGACAGGGTGATAGATCGTCTCGGCGCGCGCGCGGATGTCGGCGATCAGGTCCTCGGTGGACGACACCTTCGCACCGGGCTGCCATTCGCCCTTGGAGTGGCGCGCCATGGCGGGGGCGGCCAATACTTGCCGGCCAATGCGCAACGCGGCGACCAAGGTGGTGATGTCGGCTGGATCCGACAGATAACGCGGGTCGATGAGCGGATCGGCCTCCGGATCGGGGCTCTTGAGGCCGATGTGGCCCCGGCTCTTGGGCAACAGATCGCACACATGCAGCGTGTAGCCATAGCCGAAGGTGAGCTGGCGGCCGTGGTCGCGCAGCAAGGCCGGCAGGAAGTGAAACTGCAAATTCGGCCGCGGCTCGCCCGGGGCCGATCGCACGAAGCCGCCGGCCTCGGCCACATTGCTGGTGAGAAACCCATCCCCCTTGGCGACATAGCGATAAAGCGCCGTGAGCGCGCCGGGCAACGCGGCCGGCATCAGCGAAATGGGCAGCCGGGAATTGGCGTGGTGCATGATTGTGACGTCAAGGTGATCATGAAGGTTCTGCCCCACGCTTGGCCGGTCGGCCACGACAGGCACGCCCATTTGCGTCAAGGCGGCGGCCGGACCAACCCCCGACAGCATGAGAAGCTGCGGCGAGTTGATCGCGCCACCCGACAGGATCACCTCGCCCCCTGGCGCGAGGCTGGCGGTGACGATGTCCTGGCCCCGGCGATAAACAACACCCACCGCGCGCCGTTCCTGGAACGTGACGCGATGGGCGCGCGCACCGGTGATGATCGTCAGGTTCGGCCGGTTGGTGATCTCAACGCCCAAGAACGCGCGTGCCGCGCTGAACCGGCGGCCATTGCGCTGGGTGACCTGATAAAGGCCGACGCCATCCTGGGTCTCACCATTAAAGTCAGCGTTGCGCGGAAACTGGCACTCGACCCCGGCTTCGACGAACGCCTCGGAGAGCGGGTTGGGCGACGCGAGGTTGCTGACGGACAGTTCGCCCGATCCGCCATGGTGAGCGGTGTCGCCAAAGGCGTGATTGCGCTCCAGCCGCTTGAACACGGCCTTCACACGCTCGGGCGCCCACAGGTCTGAGCCGGTCGCAGCCTGCCAGCCGGCATAGTCATCGGCATGGCCGCGGGCATAAATCATCGCGTTGATCGAGCTTGAGCCGCCCAGCGTCTTGCCGCGCGGCCAATAGAGGCGACGATTGTTGAGCTCGGGTTGGGGCTCGGTGTGGAACGCCCAATTGTGCTTGAGCGTCTTGGCGAGCACCGCGATGCCCAGCGGCATGTGGATGAGCGGGTCGCGATCCGGGCCGCCGGCTTCCAGAAGAAGCACGCGGCGGGCGGGATTGGCGGACAGCCGGTTCGCCATCACGGCGCCGGCCGACCCCGCGCCCACGATGATGAAGTCATACATGCCCGCCCCGTCCTTCAGTTTGGTTTCGCCGGACTGTGCGGCGGCGGGGCGGCGAGTTCAAGCGGCGCGACGGGCTTCCTTCACTGAAACGCTGCGCGGGCAGGCCCGCTCGCGCCTGTTGTGCGCGGGCAAGCCCGTTCACGCCTCTTTAAACCGGTAACCAACGCCGTAGAGCGTTTCGATCATCTCGAAGTCGTCATCGACCATCTTGAATTTCTTGCGCAGGCGCTTGATGTGGCTGTCGATGGTGCGGTCGTCGACATAAACCTGGTCGTCATAGGCCGCGTCCATCAACGCGTTGCGGCTCTTGACGACACCCGGGCGCTGGGCGAGCGCGTAGAGGATCAAGAACTCGGTCACGGTGAGGATGACCGGTTCGCCCTTCCACGTGCAGGTGTGGCGCTCCTGGTCCATCACCAGAAGCCCGCGCTCCAGCGTGCGGTTGGTGTCGACCACCTTGGGCGCCTGCGCGTCGCGCGGGGCGGCGCGGCGCAGCACGGCCTTGACCCGCTCGACCAGCAGCCGCTGCGAAAACGGTTTACGGATGAAATCGTCGGCCCCCATCTTGAGGCCGAACAGCTCATCGATCTCGTCGTCCTTGGAGGTGAGGAAGATGACCGGCAGCTCGGACTTCTGCCGCAGACGGCGCAACAGCTCCATGCCATCCATGCGCGGCATCTTGATGTCGAAGATGGCCAGGTCCGGCGGGTTCGCCTTCAGCCCGTCGAGCGCGGAGGCGCCGTCGGTGTAGGTTTGGACCCGGTACCCTTCAGATTCGAGCGCGATCGAGACGGAGGTCAAGATGTTGCGGTCATCGTCGACGAGCGCGATGGTGGGCATGTCGTCGGCTTCCTTTCCTTGAGCGCGCGCCCTGAGACCGGACCCGCGCGTGACGCAATCACCTGTGCCCATGAGGCCAGGAATGCGCACGAATTGTGGCGAGGCGCCGTTTGGGGCGGTTTCAGGCCCGTTTGGCCGGTCCACCGCCCTCTCAGGCAAGCGCCCGCGCCCGCGCCGAGATGAGCGCGAATCGCGGCACCATGATCGCGAGCGAAGCGAGGATACCCGCCAGGATGCCAATCAACAGGCCCGGTAGGCCAAGTGAGCCGTGAAGACCGAACACATAGGCGATCGGGATGGCGACGAGCCAGAAGGCGAGCGCCTGGGCGATCATCGGCACCCACGCATCGCCCGCGCCGCGCAAGGCGCCCGTCGTGACGCCCATCATGCCGTCAAACGGCATGAACGAGGCGGCGATCGGCAAGGTGACCAGCATGAGCGTGATGACGCCCGGATCGGTGGAGAACACACCGGCCACGGAACCCGGCGCCAGAAAGAACAAGACGACCACGGGGAGCGGCGCGAGCGCGCCGAGCCCAATGGCGGTGAAGCCCGCGCGGCGCGCCTCGGCACCCTGGCCCGCACCGATCGCATGGCCCACACGGATCGACGCCGCACCGGCGATGCCGATCGCCATCATGTAGACCAGCGTGACCAGCGTCATGGTCACCTGATAGGCGGCAAGCTCAATGGTACCGAGCCGGCCGGCGAAGAACACCACGGTGGCGAACGCCGCGCTCTCAATGCCTTGCGCGATGCCCATGGGCAGCCCCAACGAGCGGATGCGGCGGCCCGCCGGGCCAAAGCCGGCGCGCGCTTCCGCGAGCCAGACACCGATCGGGGCAAACACCGTGTGCGGATCGCTAAGCCGGCGCTGATCTTGGATGAGGAAGACCAGGCAGGCGAAAAACGCCGCCCAGCGCAAAGCGGACGACACCGCGATCATACCGGCTGCGCCCATCGGCTCGACCAGGCCGCCCCAGCCAAGGCCAAACACGCCATTGAGCGGGATGTTGAGGATGTTGACCGCGACCATGGCGATCATGCCGACCCGCGCGCGCCCGGTCGCCTCCAGAAACAAATTGACCGCGACGAACAGAAGCATGCCCAGCATGCCCCAGGCGAAGTGAAACGACACCTCAGCAGCCGCGCTGGCCAAGGTGGCGGTCTGGCCAGTCGCCAGAAAGAAGCGCTCGGCGATCGGCACCGTCGCCAGGATCAACAGGCCCAGCCCCGCCGCGTGGACGAGCCCCGCGCGCAACACCGCGCCGGTGTCGGCCAGCCGTCCGCCGCCCATCGCCTGCGAGACCAGCACGACAACCGACTGCAGCGCGCCAATGGTAACGAGCATGAGGACAAGATAGGGCGAGCAGCCGATGCCGAGCGCGGCCAACTCATCCGCGCTCACCCACCCCGTCATCAGTGTGTCGACGGTGAACATCACAAGCAGCGCCGAACGCGCCAGGATGATCGGCGCGGCGAGCTTCAAGGTTTCCCGCAGATGCCATGACAGCGGCGGGTGGGGGGACGACGTGGACATGACGGGAGTGGCCAGACGAAAGAGCGGCGCACATCGGGTGCCGTTCCGGGCGCGCCCCGCCTATAGCAGGCCGTCACCGCTCGCGCCAATCCCCCAGCGTCGCCTGGATGACGGCCAGCGCGGCGACCGCGGCCGTATCGGCGCGCAGGATGCGCGGCCCCAGCGGGATGGCGGTGACGAACGGCTTGGAGCGCAGCACGAGGCGCTCTTCCTCGGAGAAGCCGCCCTCCGGGCCAATCAGCACCGCCAGCGGGCCACCCTTGGGCAGGCCCGCGAGGATATCGAGGGGGTTGTTGGTCGCCTCATGCTCGTCGCAATACAAAAGGCGCCGGCCCGGCTCCGCGCCAGGCCAAACATCAAGCACGTGCTTCAAGTCGTCGGGCTCGCGCACCTTCGGCACGGCGAGGATGCCGCATTGCTCGGCCGCTTCGATCACATTGGCCTGCATGCGCTCGGTGTTGACGCGCGAGGCCTGGGTGTGGCGCGTCATGACCGGGCGAATAGCGCCCGCCCCCATCTCAACCGCCTTTTGCACCATGTAGTCGAGCCGCCCTTGCTTGAGCGGCGCGAAGAGGTAGTGCACGTCGGGCAACGGGTCTTGCGGGCGGGTCTGTTCGCGGATCTCCAACACACAAGATCGCCGCGTCGCCTCGGCGATCACCGCCTTCCACTCACCAGCCTCGCCGTTGAACACGAGAAGCGGATCGCCGACGTCTTTTCTCAAGACATTGAGCAAGTAGTTGGCGTGATCCCGCGTCGCCTCAATCCGCCCACCCGCGCGCAAGGGCCCATGCACGAACAGACGTTGAAGGCGAAAGTCGGCGCGGGGCGAGGCCATGGATCGAGCGGTCTCCAGTTGTGCCGTTTCCCCTTGCGGGCCTTTCCCTTCTGCCCTTTTGGGAGAAGGTGGCGCGACGCGCCGGATGAGGGGGATTTGTTTTGGAATTGGCGATTCGCAGGTCGGTTTCCACCCACCCACCCGTCGCCCCCCTCTCCCTGTCCCTCCCCCGCGTGTTTAGACCGGAGACAAGGGTAACACCTGTTCGGAGACATGGGTAACAGGTTGGCATTTTCCCTCGGTGTGTTTGGCATTGAGGGATGCGATGATTTGGTGCCTGTAGAAGACCTCGTAAAGACCGTCGATTTGGGTTGGCCGGAGG
>CALSBD010000042.1:0-12138 GCA_943373055.1 Rhizobium sp. Q54 | reverse complement strand
TTGAGATCAAGGGCAACAGGAGCGCCAGCGTGAAGAGATGCAGGCTAAGCGAAACCTGAAACTTGATCGGCTTCACCCAAACCGAAATGTCATTGAGCGTGCGCGGATCGATGGCGAGCGCAATCAAGCTCGGCCCTAACAGGGCCAGCTGGAAGCCGATGCCGATCACCAGAGCGGTGGTGGGGGCGAGGCGCGCCAAGCTGTGGGTCGTCGGCGTGGGGGCAATAGGGGAAGCGGCAGCGACCAAGATCATGACCAGGTCCTTTCAGGCGAGGGGAAACAGGCGGGTGAGCTGGCGGCTAACAATCGGCTGGGCCCTGAGCGCGGCCTCCAAGCTGAAAGCGATGAGGAGGCCGACCGGGCCGAACAGGAACGTGGCTACCAGGATTGGCGCTTGGATCAGGCGCGACACCTGGAACTGATCAAGGCGCTGGGCGATCCAGGTGCCGACGAACAGATCAAACGCGAGATAATGAACCCAGCCCGCGACCAGCATGCCATCGGAGGCAAACAGCGCGCGCACCTGGGCGATGGAGCCAAAACCGCCGCCGTCGACGGTGTAGAGATGGACGAACGCCAAAACCGCATACAGAATCGCCAAAACCCCAATCACGCCAAACCGCAGCGCCGCAATCACGATCGGGCGGCGGGGCGCGAGGATCAAAACGACCCAGGCAAGGAGGGCAAGCGTGCTGGAGGCACTGAACAGCGTTTCGTACATAGGGTCGCACCTGCTATCTTGGCGTTGTCAAGATAACCGTGCTGGATTATCTTTCCACTGTCAAGACTGAGCAAGGGGGTGACTCGTGGGTCCGTCCGCATCGGCCCCGGCGTCTGGCGTCCGGCAGGCCTATCATCACGGGGATTTGAGGAACGCGCTGATCGACGCTGCCCTGGCCATGTTGGAGGTGGAGGGCGCGGACCATCTGTCGCTGCGTGCGGTGGCGAGCTCTGTGGGGGTGTCGCACGCCGCACCCGCCCACCATTTCGGCTCGCTGCGCGGCCTGCGCACCGCGCTGGCAACCGTCGGCTTCACGCGGTTCGCCGCCACCATGCGGGCCGCGCGCGCCAAAGCGCCCGACGAGCCAATCGCGCAGCTGCGCGCGGCGCGCGATGGCTATCTTAGCTTCGCAACGGGCTCACCGGCGCTGTTCCGGCTGATGTTCACCAGCCCGGAACTGGATTGGAACGACGCGGCCCTGTGCGCGGCCGCGGGAGGGGCGCGACAGGAACTCAGCGACTACAGCGCCGCCGCCGCCCGGCATTTAGGCCTGACCGACCCACACGCCATCATGCGCCTGGAGCATCTGATCTGGGCGGAGGCCCACGGTGAAGCGCATCTCGTGATTGACGGCCGCATCCCACCGTCGTCGGCCCTCCCTGAGATCGACAAGGCAAGCCCGCTCGCGGTGGTTGATCTGGCAGCCTTGATCTACGCGGTGCCGGCGCGGACGGAGGGGGATGGAGCGTGAACGCGTTGGGGGATTGCGGCTGATACTGACCGCTTCGGTTTGACGACCCGTCGCGTCCACTCCTGGTGCCTCGCCCGTTGAAGTGACCGGAGACATAGGTAACAGGTGTTCGCAGACATGGGTGACACGTCCACTCAGTCCTGAAGGGTCGGACGATGCCGTGGGAAGCCATGTCTGAGCACGAATTGAGACGGAAGGTGTCGTCGCCGCGCGCCGAGAAGAGGCGCGGCGAGGCGTCCACAGCTCTCAAGACGGCAGAGCAAAAACAAGAAGAGATGCACCTTGAGCACCTCAGCTGAAAGTTTTCGAGCCACCCGTCCCAACTTCCGCAGTGTAGACGTCCCCTCCCCCCTGGCGGGGGAGGGACAGGGAGAGGGGGGTAGCCATAAAATCAACCGTCTTATTCAGGCGATAAATGACCAATCGACGTCGAGCTTCCGTCGAGGACTTCAGTTCATCAAATAAACCTGGACCGAATGCGATCTATGGACGGGGCGGCACAACCACTACAGCCTGCCGCCACCAGCACCCTCACCACCCACCTGGTCAGTTCATCGTGGCGGCGAACTGGTCGTCGAAGGCGTAGCCAGCGCCACGGACGGTGCGGATGGGGTCCTTGTCGCGGCCGCGGTTGATGGCCTTGCGCAGGCGGCCGACATGGACGTCGACGGTGCGTTCATCGACATAGACATCACGGCCCCACACGCCATCAAGCAGCTGCTCGCGCGCGTAGACGCGGCCGGGCGACTGCATGAGGAACTCCAGGAGGCGGAATTCGGTCGGGCCTAAGTGGATCTCGCGGCCGCCGCGCTTGACGCGGTGGGTCTCGCGGTCAAGCTCCAGATCGCCGGCCTTGAGCTGAGTGGAGACAAGCTCGGGCTTCGCGCGGCGTAGCATGGCGCGTACGCGGGCCATCAGTTCAGGCACGGAGAACGGCTTGACGACATAATCGTCAGCGCCCGTTGCAAGGCCACGAATGCGTTCGCTTTCCTCGCCACGGGCCGTCAGCATGATGATCGGCAGGCGCTCGGTCTCCGGGCGCCCACGCAGGCGGCGGCACAGCTCAATGCCCGACAGTCCCGGCAGCATCCAATCCAGCAACAGAAGATCCGGCACCGCCTCACGCAGGCGGATGTCGGCATCGTCGCCGCGGGCAACGCTATCGACGGCATAGCCTTCGGCTTCCAAATTGTAGCGCAGGAGAAGGCTCAACGGCTCCTCATCCTCGACGATCAAGACGCGCGGCATCCCTCATCCTCGCAGGGCTTCGGACCAAGCATTACTCGGTCTTGAATTCCACATTGGTCAGGCTGGACAGGTCGCTCTTGGGGCGATTGTCCACCGGCTGTTCGCCGGTCACCAGATACTGGACGGTCTCGGCGATGTTGGTTGCGTGGTCGCCGATGCGCTCGATGTTCTTGGCGCAGAACAGAAGATGCGTGCAGAACGTGATGTTGCGCGGATCTTCCATCATATAGGTGAGCAGCTCGCGGAACAGCGACGTGTAGAGCGCGTCGATCTCATCGTCGCGCTGGCGCACGGCGGCGGCAGCCTCCGCGTCGCGCGCGGAGTAGGCATCGAGCACATCCTTGAGCTGCTCCAAGGCGATCTCGGAGAGATGCTCCACACCAATGACGAGCTTCTTGGCCGCGAACGGTGAGTTGATCGCAATCACGCGCTTGGCGATGTTCTTGGCCAAGTCGCCGACCCGCTCGAGGTCGGACGAGATGCGCATGGCGGCCATGATCTCGCGCAGGTCGTTCGCCATGGGCTGGCGCTGCGCGATCATCAGGACGGCCTTTTCCTCCACCTCGCGCTCCAGGCGATCCACGCGGCCATCAGAGCCGATGATCTTCTGGGCAAGCACGGTATCCATGCGCACCAGCGCCAGGATCGAGTCGGCGACCATCTTCTCGGCCATGCCGCCCATTTCGGCGATCTGGCCGGCAAGCTCGGTCAGCTCCTCATCGAAGCGCTTAAAAATGTGATCTTTGGCGGGCATGGCGCAATCCTGAGCTCGGGCAGAGGGAACGTACGGTCAAACCACATCCTCAGCCGAAGCGGCCGGTGATGTAATCCTGCGTGCGCTTGTCCGTGGGGTTGGTGAAGATCTGGGTCGTCTCGCCGGTTTCAACCAGAATACCGAGGTGGAAGAACGCGGTCTTCTGGGACACGCGGGCCGCCTGCTGCATGGAGTGCGTCACGATGATGATCGTGTAGTTGGTGCGCAGCTCGTCGATCAGTTCCTCGATCTTGGCGGTCGCGATCGGGTCGAGGGCCGAGCACGGCTCGTCCATCAAGATCACTTCCGGGCTGACCGCGATCGCGCGAGCAATGCACAAGCGCTGCTGTTGACCGCCCGACAAACCGGTGCCGCTGTCATTGAGGCGATCCTTCACCTCTTCGAACAGGCCCGCCTTCTTGAGGCTGGTGACAACGATCTCTTCCAGATCGGTCTTGGACCGCGCCATGCCGTGGATCTTCGGGCCATAGGCGATGTTCTCGAAGATCGACTTCGGGAACGGGTTCGGCTTTTGGAACACCATGCCGACCCGCGCGCGCAGCTGCACCACGTCGAGCGAGGGATCATAGATGTCCTGGCCGTCGATGCCGATATTGCCGGTGACGCGGCAGATCGGAATGGTGTCGTTCATGCGGTTGATGGAGCGCAGGAACGTCGACTTGCCACACCCCGACGGACCGATGAAGGCGGTGACGCTCTTCTCCGGAATGTCGATGGAGAGCTTCTTGATCGCGTGCTTTTCGCCGTAATACACGTCGACATCACGCGCAACGACTTTGGGCTTATGTTCCACGGTGGTGGAGCCTTTCGTATCAACCCGGATATCCATGATGTGCACTCCCGTGGACGCTTTTACCAGCGGCGTTCGAACTGCCTGCGCAGAAGGATCGCGAGCCCGTTCATGATGAAGAGGAAGACGAGGAGCACGATGATTGCCGCCGCCGTCTTGGCTTGGAACCCGACTTCAGGCAAGTCCGACCACAGATAGATCTGAACCGGCAGCACGGTCGCCGCGCTGGTGAACGTCGAGGGCACATCGACGATGAAGGCGACCATGCCGATCATGAGAAGCGGCGCGGTCTCACCTAGGGCACCCGCCATGCCGATGATGGTGCCGGTCATGATACCCGGCATGGCCAACGGCAGGACGTGATGGAAGACGGCCTGTTGATGCGACGCCCCCACGCCCAAGGCAGCCTCGCGGATCGAGGGCGGCACCGCTTTGAGCGCCGCGCGGCTGGCGATAATGATGGTGGGCAACGTCAACAAGGCCAAGACCAAACCACCAACCAACGGCGCCGAGCGGGGCATGCCGAACACGGCCAAGAAGACGGCCAGCCCGAGCAAACCGAACACGATCGACGGCACGGCGGCCAAGTTGTTGATGTTGATCTCAATGAAGTCGGTGATGTGGTTCTTCGGCGCAAACTCTTCCAGGTAAATCGCCGCCATCACGCCGATCGGCAACACGAGGGACAGCGTGACCAACATGGTCAGAGCCGAGCCCACCAAAGCGCCCCAAATGCCGGCCAGCTCAGCCTCACGGCTGTCACCGGTGGTGAAGAAGGCCCAATTGAAGACACGCTCAACGACGCCCGCATCTTGAAGCACTTCAAGATAGGCAACTTCCTGGTCGGAGAGCTTGCGCGAACCTTCCGGTACGGTCAGCTGAACGACTTCCCAATCGCCCGCCTTTGCCTCGTTCACGGACGCGAGCTTGGTGAGCACCACGCCCTTGATGGACGCGTTCGACAGTTCGGTCACCTTGATGACGCCGCCATTGATGTTGATCAGGAGGCTTGGAACCGTGTTGTCGAGCTGTTCGGAACTACCCCCGCGCTGCGACCGTTCGCGCAAAGCAGCCGCGCGGGCACGGCGCTCCTCAATGGTGCGCTTGAGGGAGTCGATGTCCGAATTTACCTTGGCCAACTCACCCTCGGCCTGCGCAACCCGGTCAGGCGCCGACTGACGAACAGCGGCAAGGCGATCGGTGGCGAGCTGAAGGTTCGATTCCTGCGCCCGCAGGGCGCGGGCCAGATCGTCGGCTGAGTCATCAATGCGCTCGGCCTCCGCAGCCAGGGTGCGCTTGGTCGTCACGAGGATATCAGCAAACGCGTTTGACGTAGATGACAGCTCAACATCGCCGTCGTCCGCGCTGGGCGTTGCCGTGCCGGCGCCTGGCGTGACGATTTTGCCGGTCATCCGGCCCGCGAGGTAAAGGTCCGCGTCATCGGAAAGGAGGACAGGGACCGACACCTGGCTCCCGATCGCATTGACATCGCTCATCACAGCGGCGCGCACGCCGTTGTCGACACCGGAGGATACCAACCCGTTCAGCAGACGACGCTCATTGCGGCTGTCGGCGCTGGGGATCATCGCCTGCAGGGCGTTGCGAACAGGGGCGATGAAGTTGCCTTCAAGCGCGATCCGGTCCGCATTCTTCGAGCCGGACGGATCAAGATCTTCCGCCGTCAGTGTGACTTGCAGGGCCAAGCGGCTCTGGAAGAAAGCGGGGATCGCCTTGATGACGATGTCGGCGAGCAGGATCGCGAGAAACACGCCAGCGAAAGCAATCGCCACCAGCCCGTAGGCCTTGAACCGACGCTCCGCGCTGTAGCGCTTGGCGATCCGCTTGCGCGCGGCGTCCGACATCACGTCGACGCGGCGCGCGTCCGAAGCTGTTGCGTCAGTCATACTGTTCCCTGTACTTGCGCACGATGCGCAGCGCGATGAAGTTGACCGAAAGGGTGAACAAGAAGAGCAGCGCACCCAACGCGAAGGCCGACAGTGTTTTCACGCTGTTGAATTCGTGGTCGCCGACCAAGAGCGTAGCGATCTGCACGGTGATGGTGGTCACCGCGTCGAGCGGATTGAGCGACAGATTGGCGCCAATACCCGCCGCCATCACGACGATCATCGTCTCACCAATCGCGCGGGAAATCGCGAGCATCAGCGCCGCCACGATGCCCGGTAGAGCCGCCGGCAAAACAACCTTCTTGATCGTCTCAGACTTCGTCGCCCCCATCGCGTACGAGCCATCGCGCAGCGACTGCGGGACCGAATTGATCACGTCGTCCGACAGCGACGACACCAGCGGGATGATCATCACGCCCATCACCAGACCGGCGGCAAGCGCCGACTCGGACGCGACATCCAAGCCCATGGATCGGCCAAGGTCGCGGATCAGCGGCGCCACGGTGAGCGCGGCGAAGAAGCCGAACACGACGGTTGGGATACCAGCCAGGATTTCCAACACCGGCTTGACAGACGCACGCACCCGCGGTCCGGCATACTCGGCCATGTAGATGGCCGCGAACAAGCCGACCGGCGCGGCAACGAACATGGCGATAAACATGATCAGGAAGGTGCCAGCATAGAGCGGGACGGCACCGAATGCGCCCGACTGACCGACTTGATCCTGGCGGATGGCGATCTGCGGCGACCACTGCAGGCCGAACAGGAAGTCGAGCAGCGGGTAGCGCGCGAAGAACCGCAAAGTCTCAAACAACACGGAGAAGACGATGCCGATGGTGGTCAAGATCGCCACGGCGGACGACGCCATCAGCACGACGAGCACCACCCGCTCAACCCAATTGCGGGCGCGGAACGACGGCGCCAAGCGTCCAAGGCCCCACCAAAGACCGGCGGCGCCGAGCGCGATACCAACAATCAGCCGGCCCCAAGCGTTAATCGCCGTCGCGGACTTGTAGGCCTCAGCGGCAGCCGTGATTTCGGGCCGCGGTGTGCCCGCGAACGTGCCGTTGACCACATTGATGATTTCACGCCACAGCGTCGCGACTTGGAGCACCCGGTCGGAACCCTCGGCGGCGATCATGCCCTCAGGCAGGGCAGCCAACGTGCTGCGCTCAATAAGGGTATTGCCGATCGAAGACCAGGCAACAAACACGGCCATCATCGGCACAAGGGCCGCGATGACGACAAACCATGCATGATATCCGGGCAGGGAATGGGCGGATAACGCCCCCAACGCGTACCCCTGTCCTCGGCTTCGACCCAAGACAAAGGCCGCAATCGCCATGACCAACATGGCTGCGAAATACACGGTTACCATTTCCGTTGCCCCCGCTACCGGATCCCTCGTCCGGTTTCGTCCGATACCGGCCTGTGGCCGGCCTCTCCATTCGGTTCGCGCGGCCTTGAACGGGCAACGCGTCGTCTGATCGGCCCATGAGCGCCGAGCAGGAAACCCGCCCGGCGACCATGAATGCGAGATCAGTTGGTGAGGGCCTTGAGGTCCTTCACGGTCGCGGAGACCGCGTCATACTTGGCCGGCGGCAGCGGGATCAGGCCCTTGGCTTCGAGATAGCCGCCGTCGCCCATCGCCTTCTTGGAGACGTACTCCTCGGCGAACTCCTTGACACCCGGGATCACGCCAACATGCTGCTTCTTGAGGTAGACGAACAGCGAGCGCGACACGCCGTACTTGCCCGACGCGATGTTCTCGAAGGTCGGCAGGTTGCCATCAACGACGGCGCCCTTGAGCTTGCCAGCGTTCTCTTCCAAGAACGAGTAGCCGAAGATGCCAACCGCGAGCGGGTTCGCTTCGAGCTTCTGGACGATCACGTTGTCGTTTTCGCCAGCGTCGATGTAGAGGCCGTCTTCACGCAGGGTCTTCCACACCTTGTCGAACGCCTTGGCGTCGGCCTTGCGGAGTTCCGCGAGAGCCGGGATCTTGCGCGCGCCGAGGTCCATGACGAGCTCAAGGAACGCGTCGCGGGTGCCAGAGGTGGGGGGCGGGCCGAGCACTTCAATCGCCTGGTTGGGGAGCGAAGCGTCGATGTCGCTCCACTTCTTGTAGGGGTTGGCGATCAGCTTGCCGTCGGCGCCGGGAACTTCCTTGGCAACCGCCAGGACAATCTGCTCCTTGGTGACCTTGAAGTCCGGGCCCTTCTTGGAGTTGGCGATGACGATGCCGTCGAAGCCGACTTCGATCTCGACAATGTCGGTCACGCCGTTCTTCTTGCAGTCTTCCTTCTCCGACTTGGAGATCGGACGCGACGCGTTGGTCAGGTCCGGATGGTCAGGGCCGACGCCCGCACAGAACAGCTTGAAGCCGCCGCCCGTGCCGGTCGATTCAACGACCGGGGTCTTGAACTTGCCGGCCTTGCCGAACTGCTCGGCAACGGTGGTGGTGAACGGATAAACGGTCGACGACCCGACGATGCGGATCTGGTCGCGGGCTTCGGCGCCGGTCGCGGCCAGGCCGCCGGCAACGACGAGCGCGAGAGCGCTCACGAGGCTCGTGATCTTCACTGGGAAACTCCTTGTTTTCCGGCACCCAGACGAGGCGCCCTCCAATGGTGGCAAGGCTGTCGGGTCCTCCCGCGCCTCACAGTGGGGACGTTAGGCCCCCTGAGCAACGCTTCTATGACCTCAGGCACACAGTTTTATGACAATCTAAGATTATGAAGTAATTTGTATTTTTGGAATTCGTTCACAGACGACCCGACGGCAAGCGCACCTGGAACGTGGCGCCTTGGCCCACGACGCTCTCAACCGATAGGCGGCCCCGGTGACGCTGGACGATGTGTTTGACAATGGCCAGCCCCAGCCCGGTGCCCTTGCGCTCGCGGCTTTCCTTTACGTCAACGCGATAGAACCGTTCGGTCAATCGTGGCAAGTGCTCGGCGGCGATGCCGGGGCCAAAATCCCGTACGGAGAGGATCATGCCCGGCGCGCCTTGGGCGTTGGCATCGGGCTCAATGGTCACATCGACCCGCTTACCGTCGGCGCCGTATTTGATGGCGTTTTCAATCAGGTTGGAGGCGACCTGGACGAGTTCGTCGCGATCTCCGGGTAGGATGACCGGCGTCGAGGGGACGGTGAGGCGCACATCGACCTCGTTCTCGATCGCGACGGGGGCGAGGGCGTCGATCACGTGGCGGACAATGGCGGTCAGGTCGACCTCGGTATCGGGCACCACGTGGGCGCGCATTTCAATGCGGCTCAGGGACAAAAGGTCATCAATGAGCCGCTTCATGCGCCGGGCCTGATCGAGCATGATGCCGAGGAACTGCTCGCGCGCGTTGGGATCGTTCTTCGCCGGGCCTTGCAATGTCTCGATGAAGCCGGTGAGCGAGGCGAGCGGGGTGCGCAATTCGTGACTGGCATTGGCGACGAAGTCGACGCGCATGCGCTCGACCCGGTGCTGCTCGGTGCGGTCTTCCAAATAGACAAGATGAAACGCCAGCCGCTCCGCGCCGGGCCGGGCCGAGCGATCGGCGGGTACGCGGATGGGCGTGATGGAGGCGGCGAGCCACCGCTCAGCCCCGCCGCGCTCTTGCCACTCCACTTCATCGGCCTGGCCGGTCAATCGCACGCCCTCCAAGGTGTCGTGCAGTTGGGGCGCGCGGACAAAAAACGAAAGCGGCTCGCCAATGCGCGCGGTGCTGCCGCGCTGGAGTGCCGCGCTGTTGGCATAGCGCACGAGGCCGCGCTGATCGACGACGAAGCAAGGATCGGGCAGCGCTTCGACGACAGACTTCATACCGGTGTCGGGCCACACCCGCTCGGTGGTCGGGCTCTTAGCCACCTCTACGCCTTCGCCGCGCGGATAAAGCCGGCCCGCGAACACCGCACCGGTGATCGTAAGCGCGGCAATCAGGATCGATGGCGCTGGCACGGTGTAAAGGAGGCCCAACAGCACAACGACCACAATGGCAATCACGGCGACCAGGACATCACGCAGCGCGCCCGGCGATCGCTCGGTCGGATCGCTGGGTCGAGCCCAATGTCGGTCGTCGATCGCCATGGCTTTGGCCTTGCCGGACTCAGGGTTCGTGGGCACGGGTGGCGCCGGCTCAACAATGGGTTCGTCGGTATCGGCTTCAAACCGGGCCACGTGTCGTCCTCACGCTCACTTCCCGTCCGCGCCCAACCGCACTAACGTGACGGATGGCGGGACGTGTCCCCCAAGGGATCGAATCGAGAAAGCGGTTGGCCGACATGGCAGTCAAGCCTGAAAAAGACGACAAATTGAAGAAGGTCCGCAAACCCTTCTCGCTTGATGACCCCAAGTTACCCAAATGGGTTGAGGAGGGCGCGTTGGCATCAGGGGGCTATCCCTATGCCGAAACCCTATCGGGCAAGGTCTATGACAAGACGCTTGAGGCGCTGCAGATCGAGCTCGTGAAGCTGCAGACCTGGATTATTGAGACCGGGCAACGGCTTGTGATCGTCTTTGAAGGGCGCGACGCGGCCGGCAAGGGTGGGGCGATCGACGCCTTTCGCCAGTATATGAGCCCGCGGCGCACGCGCATCGTTGCCTTGCCGAAGCCGACCGACGTGGAACGCGGGCAGTGGTATTTTCAGCGCTACGTCCAGCACATGCCCACCTCGGGCGACATCGTGATGTTCGATCGCTCTTGGTATAACCGGGCGGGTGTGGAGCGCGTGATGGGCTTTTGCACGCCCGAACAGACCAAGGTGTTTCTGCGCGAGGTGCCGCGGTTTGAAGACGTCTTGACCGATGATGGGATTGTTCTGGTCAAATTCTATCTCGAGATCGGGCGTGAGATGCAGCTCAAGCAGCTGCACCAGCGGCGGCATGACCCGCTGAAAGTATGGAAGATTTCACCGATTGATTTGGTCGCGATCGAGAAGTACGACGAATACACGCTCGCGCGTGACGAGATGCTGGCGGCCAGCCATGTCGACCAGACGCCGTGGACCGTGATCCTTTCCAATGATCGCAAGCGCGCGCGTCTGGAAGCGATCCGCCACGTGCTGCGGCTGTTCGCCTATCCGGGGCGGGACGACACGGCGATTGGAGCACCCGATCCCAAGATTATCGGGCCCGGCGGCAGCTTTTTTGCACGTTAGGGCGCTTTTCGATCTGATTGCATCAGATCGGCGCTCTAGATCTATCTCTAGGTCTGTGTAGACGCGTGATCTTTACCCAATAACCGGTTTCCATTTATTGGGGTAACGCTCTAGGGCGATCCGGTCCCGCTTCTGAAAGCTTTGCGGTTGTTTTACGCGAGGGCTTAGCCGTGCGTGCACGCATGCGTCATTCAGACCCGTGAGCTCGATCGAGTGCGGTTTCGCCGCGGGGACTTGGAAAAAATGCGAGCTGGGCCTTGTCGACCGCGAGACACTCTCTAAAATTGCTTACTTAAGAAATATATCTAATGGTTGTCATACGGAGGACATCTATCGTGGCCAGGGTGACATCGCTCGCCCTGACTGACCGGAGCCGTTGACCCATTTTCATGTCGAGACCTGAGCCGTGCGGATCTGCCTGGCGTTCATGCCTGTTTTGGGTGTGGTTTGGCCCCAAACAGTTGCATGCTGCATTCACAATATAACGACGCCTCCGACCGCCAGCGGCGGTGGGCACGCACCGTCGCGTCGCTCACGCGCCACGCGGCGCCGGCTCGCCGGCCCGGCTCTAAGCGGCGCGGCCGGAGCCGCAGCCCGGCGCGCATTCCCGTTTCCAAGCACGTCACTCCCTGATCCGGGCCCCCCTGTTCCAGGTCCCTCTGAAACGGGACCATCTGGCCCATGTGGCGTGTTTGAGTCCTGACCGGTTCGCAACTGACGTGGACCGGCTGTTTCTCCTCCCCCAAAGCCATGGAGTTGTTCATGAAACGCCTGACTTCCTTGCTGATCTCGTTGTCGGTG
>CALSBD010000041.1:0-12142 GCA_943373055.1 Rhizobium sp. Q54 | reverse complement strand
GACGTCGGCGAACCAGCGTTCGCGCAGGCGGCCATCGGGGGGCGCGAAGCGATGATCGCCCAAGGCCGCGTCAAGCCGCTCGATCGCCACTTTGGCGTCGGCGACCAGGCCGATCGCGCCGTGCTTGGCGGCATCGAATGGGGTGACGTTGATCGAGACGAGCTTGACCGCGGGGTTTTGGAACAGGGCCCAGCTGCCGGTGGTAAAGTCTTGAAACCGCGTGCCCACGCCAATGACGAGGTCGGCGTCCGCGCACACCGCGTTGGCGGCTGCCGAGCCGGTGACGCCGACGGAGCCGAAATTGAGCGGACGGTCGAAGGCGAGCGCCGACTTGCCGGCCTGCGTCTCCACGATGGGGATCTCATGCCGCGTGGCGAAGGCTTCGAGCGCGGCTTCGGCTGCGGCGTAGATCACCCCGCCGCCGGCGATCAGCACGGGGCGCTGAGCGGCGCGCAGCAACGCCGCCACATCGGCCACCTCGCGCGGATCGGGCTCGGGTCGGCGGATGCGCCAGACGCGCGGGGCAAAGAACGCTTCGGGCCAGTCATGGGCTTCGGCCTGGACATCTTGGCAGAACGCTAGGGTCACCGGCCCCGCGCTGGCCGGATCGGTCATCACTTGCAAGGCGCGCGGCAAGGCGGTCATGAGGTGATGCGGGCGCGTGATCCGGTCGAAATAGCGGCTAACCGGTCGGAAGCAATCATTGGCGCTCACCGTACCGTCGGCGAAATCCTCCACCTGTTGCAGCACCGGATCGGGCGCGCGGCTGGCGAACACGTCGCCGGGGATGAAGAGCACGGGAAGGCGATTGACATGAGCGAGTGCTGCGGCGGTGACCATGTTGGTGGCGCCGGGGCCGATTGAGGAGGTGACCGCCATCGCCCGGCGCCGCCGCATCGCCTTGGCGTAGGCGATGGCGGTGTGGGCCATCGTCTGTTCGTTCTGACCCCGCCAGGTGGGCAGCGCGTCACCGATGCCGTGAAGCGCCTCGCCGAGCCCGGCCACATTGCCATGGCCGAAGATCGCCCATACGCCCTCGATGAACCGCTCGCCGTCCTCGGTGAGCTGGACGCTCAGCCAGCGCACCATCGCTTGGGCAGCGGTTAGTCGGATCGTCGTCATGTCGTTCCCTCTTGATGATCGCGCACGCAACAGCTCGTGACCTGACTGCCAGCGTAGCGCGCCACTCAGCTTGTCGGTCGCGCCGCGGCCCAGGCGTCAACCAAGGCGGAAAAGCGCGTGGCCATGTCGGTGATCGCCGCTTCGTCGGACAGCGTGCCCGACAGCCAGCCACGGGCCGCCTCGGCGAAAATGGTGCGGCCGACCGCGAAGCCCTTGACCAGCGGGGCAGCGCGCGCGGCGCGGAAGGCGTCGATCAGGTCCTCCGCGGGCGCCTCAAGCCCCAGAAGCACGATGCCCCGGCAATAGGGGTCGTTCGCCAGGATCGTCGCTTCGATCTGAGCCCAGGCGCGCGGATCAAGCTGCGGCTCCAGCTTCCACCAGTCGGGCTTGATGCCAAGGGCATAGAGCCGGGCGACGACGCGAGCCACCGTGTCGATCTCGAGCGGACCATGTTTGCCGGCGATGATCTCGATAAGGAGCTCGCGTCCGACCGTGCGGGCGGCGTCGGTGACGCGCAACAGCTCGCGCTCTTGCAGCGCCTTGAGATCTTCAGGGTCGTCGGGGTGGTAGAAGCACAGGCACTTGACTGTGTGGTTCGACGGCCATTCCACGAGGTGGCTGCCCAGATCCGGCAGCTGATCGAAGTCCAATGGCCGAGAGCCGGGCTTTTCTACCGGGCGGCCGATCCAGAACGGGTGCTTGGCGGCCTTAAACAGCGCTTTGCGGCCGTGGGTGGAATCAAGCAGCATCCCGAAACCGGGGCGCCCGCCGCACACCCGCGCGGCGGCCTCGACGGCGAGCACCTTGAAGTCGGCGATGCGCTCGTGCGCGACGCCCAGCTGATCAGCAATATCTTCCAGCTGCTTGCGGTGATCGATCGCGAAAGCCACCAGGCTGTCGGCTTGGGCGTGCCGCGTGGTGGCCCAGTGCAGGTGCGTGAGATCGGGATCCTTGCGCAAGGCATGGTGAGGCGAGCCATGGGCGAGGAAGTGGGTAAGCTCGGTGAAGGTGGGATATTCCGGCGAGCACAGCAGGCGCGAAACGGCAAATGCGCCGCACGCATTGGCCCAGGTCGCCGCTGTCCGCAGCGGCTCGCCCGCCAGCCACCCGCGCAGGAAGCCGGACATGAACGCGTCGCCCGCGCCCAACACATTATAGACCTCGATGGGAAAGCCTTGGCCGACGATGCCGGCCTCCAGATCGGTGATAGGGCCGTCATAGACAACACAGCCCATGGCGCCGCGCTTGAGCACGATCGTGGCATTTGAGACCGCGCGTATGGCGTGAAGGGCCGAAAGCGCGCTGTCGGCGCCGCTCGCGATGCGAATTTCCTCTTCGGTCCCCACGATCAAGTCGCAGTCGGGCAAGATCGCGGCGAGCCGCGCGGTCACCGCGTCGGATTTCACATAGCGCTCGAAGCCGGCTTCATGACCGGCAAGGCCCCACAGATTGGGTCGGTAGTCGATATCAAACACGACCTTGGCGCCATGGGCCTTGGCGAGCCGGATCGCCTTTTTCTGCGCGGCCTCGGCGTGGGGACGGGAGAAATGAGTGCCGGTGACGACGACCGCGCGGGCGTCGGCGATCAGAGCTTCGTCAATATCAGTCTCGTCCAACGCCATGTCGGCGCAGTCGGAGCGATAGAAGATCATCGGCGACACGCCCTCATCCTCAACGGCGAGGATGACGAGGGCGGTCAGCCGGGCCGGATCAACACGCACACCTCGGGTCGCAACGCCCTCGCGGGCGAGCTGTTCGAGGATGAAGCGTCCCATTTGCTCCGCACCCACGCGGGTGATGAGCGCCGACTTGAGGCCGAGGCGTGCGAGGCCAATGGCGATGTTGGCCGGGCAGCCGCCGACCGCGCGGGTGAAGGTCTCCACATCCTCCAGCCGCGAGCCAATTTGTTGGCCATAGAGGTCGACCGACGAGCGGCCGATCGTCACGACATCGAGATGCTTCACCGCCGCCGTCCTCCCCCGGGGCCGAAGTGGTCCCGGCCGCGCGCTGGCCGTCGATTTGGACAGTCCGCTTGCGTGTTTTCGATTGGTTTGGAATGAACCATGCGTATCTGATGAAGTCAATCTAGAATGAAAATTCTATTTCCCGTCGTGTTGTGGCTCTGAACGCCTCAGGTCTGCGACCGCCACGGTCAGCGTCATGGCCAGCGACATGGCGGCTGCCAGCGAGCGAAACCCGCGAAAATCCGCCTCAACTACCTCAAACCAAATGGCGCTGTCGGCGATGAGCGGGCTGAACGGGCTGTCGGTGACGACGACCATCTTGGCGCCCCGATCGGCGGCGGCGCGCGCGAGCGCGATGGTGGTGGCGGCATAGGGGGTGAACGAGATGGCGATCGCCGCGTCGCGCGGACCGGCAAAGCCGATTGTCTCTGGATCGGTGCCGAGCCCCGAGCCGATCAGCACGGTCTTCACGCCGAGCTTGGCGAAGGCATAGCTCATATAGGCAGTGACCGGATAGGAGCGGCGCTGGGCGATCAGATAGATGGTCTCGGCCCGCGCCAGCACCCGCGCGGCCTCGTCCAGCGTGTCCAAATCTAGGCTTTCTCGCAGCCGTTCAATTGATGCGGTGGCTGCGGTGCAAAATCCGCCGAACAGCGCGGCAGTGCGGTTGCTTGGTCCCGTGCTGTCGCGCAACGCGGCCAGGCGCTCGTCATAGGATGTCACCTTCTCGCGCAAGCGGCCTTGGAACACCGTGCGCTGCAGGTCCGAGAAACCGGGATAACCGAGCGCTTGGGCAAAGCGCACCAGGGCGGAGGGCTGCACCTCGGCCTTCTCCGCGATGGAGGCCACCGTGCCAAACGCGATCTCTTCGGGGTGGGCGATCGCGAACCGGGCAACCTGCTCCAATCGCTTGGGCAGCTTCACCCGTCGCTCGACCAAGGCGTCGCGCAGGTCGTCGAAATCTTTGGGCGGTGGGGGAGGCGGCAGCGAGCTGGCGAGACGACCCATCGTTCAGTCCTTTGCGTGCGGTCTTCATCCCGCCGGTCGGCGTGTGGCTTGACACCGTTGTTCGCTATAGAATAGCCATTCCAGAAATCAGTACACAGGAATTCCAATCCCGGCGACCCGCACCTTCGTCGCGTTGGGCCTCGTGTCGTCCGCTTAAGGACGTGCCTGTGCCGTGACGTTCCTCTCTCCTTTGGACCGGGATCGCCCGTCTGTCGATCCGCCCGCACCGCTCACCGACAAAAAAGGATGCATCGATCATGGCACTGAGACTGGGATTGTTGGGAGCGGGCCGCATCGGCAAGGTGCATGCCGCCGCGATCGCCGCCACGCCGGGCGCCACCTTGGTCGCGGTCGCCGACGCGGTGCCGGAGGCAGCCTCGGCGCTGGCGGACGCCCATGGCGCGGCCGTGCGGGAAGCGGACGCGATCATGGCAGCGGGCGATATTGACGGGGTGCTGATCACCACGCCGACGGACCTGCACGCCACGATGATCGAACAAGCGGCACGGGCGGGGAAGGCGATCTTTTGCGAGAAGCCGATTGATCTAGATGTCGATCGGGTGCGCGCGTGCCTTGACGTGGTGGCATCGACCGGCGCCAAGTTGATGGTCGGTTTCAACCGCCGCTTCGATCCCAATTTCCGGGAGGTGCGGCGACGCATCGACGCCGGCGCGATTGGCGCGGTGGAGATGGTGCAGATCACCTCGCGCGACCCCGCGCCACCGCCGGTGAGCTACATTGGCCGGTCGGGCGGCTTGTTTCGCGACATGGCGATCCATGATTTCGACATGGCGCGCTTCCTCTTGGGCGAGGAGCCCGTGACGGTGTACGCCGCCGCCTCGGTGCTGGTCGATCCGGCGATTGGTGCTGCGGGGGACGTGGATAGCGCGGCGATCACGTTGACCACCGCATCGGGACGCATCTGCCAGATCTCCAATTCGCGCCGCGCCACCTATGGCTATGACCAGCGCATCGAAGTGCATGGCGCCAAGGGGCTCTTGTCGGCTCAGAACGTGCGGGCCACCACGGTGGAGGAGGCGACCGCCGAGGGCTATCGGCGCGACCCGCTGCTTGATTTCTTCATGACCCGCTACACCGCCGCCTATCAGGCCGAGATCGCCACCTTCGTGTCGGCGGTCACCTCAGGCACGCCGTTGACACCATCAGGCGACGATGGGCTCAAGGCGCTCCTGATCGCCGAGGCCGCCGCGCTCAGCGTGCGCGAACAGCGGGTGGTGCGGCTGGCGTGAGGCTCAGGCGACACGAGATTGTAAGCCGGCTATACAGAACGGGTCAGGCGAACTCATTTGAGTTGGAACGAAAATTCCAAGGGAGGGGCGCATGCCCATCGGTGTCGGACTGATCGGAACCGGCTTCATGGGCAAGGCCCACGCCTTGGCGTGGCGCACCGCCAAGGCGGTGTTCGGTGGCCTCGACGAGGTGCGCCTCGAAGTGTTGTGCGACGCGCCCGCCGACAAGGCGACCACCATGGCCGATCAGTTCGGCTTCTCACGTGCGACCGATGATTGGCGGGCCTTGATCGCTGATCCAGCGGTTGATGTGGTGTCGATCACCACGCCCAACGCTTGGCATCGCCCGATGGCGGAAGCCGCCTTAGCGGCGGGCAAGCACGTGTGGTGCGAGAAGCCCATGGGCGTGACGTTGGCCGATGCCGAGGCGATGGCAGCCGCCGCGCGGACGGCCGGGCGCGTGACGCTCGTCGGGTATAATTACTGGCGCAATCCGGCCTATCAGCATGCCCGTCGGCTGGTGGCCGAGGGGCGCATTGGGCGGGTGTTTCACCTGCGTGGGTGGGTGGATGAGGATTATCAAGCCGACGAGACGTTGCCCTGGACGTGGCGGTCGCGGCTTTCCGAAGCCGGGCTTGGCGCGCTGGGTGATATCGGCGTCCATCTCGTCAGCCTGGTGACGGGGCTCGCGGGCCCGATCGTGAGCGTTCAGGCCGAAATGGCGGCGGCCTATGCCACGCGGCCCTTGCCAACCGGCGGGTCCGCGCCAGTGGAAAACGAGGACCTAGCAAGTGCACTCGTGCGCTTCGAGGCCGGGTTCCACGGGGTGCTCACCTTGTCGCGGGCGGCGTGGGGGCGAAAGAGCAGCCTGGGCTTCGAGGTGCACGGCTCGCGTGGCATGATTGTGTTTGATCAGGAGCGCATGAACGAGCTGGAGCTTTATGTCGCCGAGGGGCCGCGCGCCGAGCAGGGCTTCCGCACCATTCTGACCAGCCCCGAGCATCCGCCCTATGGCGATTTTTGCCCCGCGCCGGGCCATCAGATCGGCTTCAATGACCTCAAGGCGATCGAGGCGGCCGACTTCATCCGGGCGATCCGCGGCGACGCGCCGGCCTATCCCGATTTTGCGGCCGCCCTTGAGATTGAGCGGGTTGTCCACGCCATTGCCGCAGCGGCGACGACCGGCGCGCGGGTCGAGGTTGCCGCCGTCGCGGGCTAAGTCGCGGATCGCGCCTCGGTTTTCCCAATCCCCTGGATCAATCAAAGCCCCGTTCGGATCAACAGATCCGCGCGGGCGCGCCGCGCTGGACGTGTCGGTGCCGTGCGTTGGCGCGGTCGTGTAAGCGGTTTGAAAAACTGATTGCATTCGGCGATAAATGGACTAATCATTCTATTCAGTCGGATGCTGGAATAATCCAGCGACCTTACGGCGCCGCGCGATCGGGCTCGGTGGCCGCGCGGGAGCGGTGTGCCGCTCGCGCCCAAGGGGCAAGACCGACCCGTGTGATCAATGGGAGGAAGCCATGAAGACGACGCGCATGCTTTTGGCCGCCGCCGCGATTGCGGTTGCGGGTGTATTCGCCAGCCAGGCTCCGGCGCAGGCCGAGGGCGAGCGGTTTGTGTTGATCAGCCACGCGCCTGACAGCGACAGCTGGTGGAACACGATCAAGAACGCGATCAATGTCGCGGGCAAGCAGATGGGCGTGACGGTGGAGTATCGCAATCCGCCCACCGGTGACCTCGCCGACATGGCGCGCATCGTCCAGCAGGCGGCCGCGTCGAACCCCAACGGCATCATCGCCACCATTGCCGACTTCAATGTCTTGCAAGGCCCGTTGTCGGAAGCCGTCGCCAAGGGCATCCCGGTGATCACGATCAACTCGGGCACCGAAGAGCAGTCGAAGAAGATCGGCGCGCTTATGCATGTCGGTCAGCCTGAATACGCGGCCGGCAAGGGCGCGGGCGAGAAGGCCAAGGCGGCCGGCGTGACCAAGTTTGTGTGCGTCAATCACTACATCACCAACCCGGCCTCGGTGGAGCGCTGCCAGGGCTATGCCGACGCGATCGGTGTGCCGCTCGGCTCGCAAATGATCGACAGCGGCCAGGACCCGGCCGAGATCAAGAACAAGGTCGCCGCCTATCTCAAGGCCAATCCGGGCACCAACGGCATCCTCACGCTCGGCCCGACGTCGGCTGAACCGACGATCGCCGCGCTCAAGGATGCTGGCGTGACGGGCGTGCACTTCGCCACGTTCGACCTGTCGAAGGACATTGCGGGCGCCATCAAGAGCGGCATGATCGCCTTCGCGATCGACCAGCAGCCCTACCTGCAGGGCTATCTCCCGGTGGTGATCCTCACCAACCTGGCGCGCTACGGCGTGGTGCCGGGCAACTCGATCAACTCGGGCCCGGGCTTCATCACCAAGGCAAATATCGCCGTGGTCGAGAAGTACGCCGGTCAGTATCGCTGATCCGGAGTGATCGCCGCGCGGAGCCCGGCCTGATGCTGGGCTCCCAAGGCGTTTGAGCGCACAGGCGCGCGGGTGGTCTGATCGCCCGCGTCCCTCGGCGACCTGAGGTCCACCGGAGGCCCGCGCGCGCTCGCGTGTCGTCCGTTACCGTTCTTCGTTTTGAGACGCCCGTTTGGGTGTCGGTTGCACGCGCCCTCACAGCGAGAGACACGCCATGTCCAATCCCTCCCAGGCGGCGGCGCCTGGTCCGTCGGGTTCGGGTGACGAGCGCATCAAGGCGATGTCGCCGCTGCGCCGTGCCCTCATTCGCCCTGAGCTCGGCGCGATCGCCGGCACAGTGCTTGTGTTTGTGTTCTTTTTGAGCGTCGCGCGCGATAGCGGCATGTTCGGGCCGGAAGGCATTATGAACTGGGGCACGGTGGCCGCGCAGTTCGCCATCATTGCCACCGGCGCCTGCCTTTTGATGATCGCTGGGGAATTCGACCTGTCGGTTGGCTCCATGATCGGCTTCGCCGGTATCGTGATTGCGCTGATGTCGGTCACCTGGGGCTATCCAGTGTGGCTGTCGATCCTGGTCGCCTTCGCGCTCGCCATGGCAATCGGCGCCGTCAATGGCTGGCTCGTCATCAAGACCGGGCTGCCCTCGTTCATCGTCACGCTGGCGTTTCTCTACATCCTGCGTGGTCTGACCATTTTCATCGCCATCTCGACAACCCGGCAAACGATTATTGGTGGCGTCAAGGAGGTGGCGACCAACGATCCGATCGCTTGGCTGTTTGGCGGCAAGATCCTGGGCGGGGTGTTCACGTGGCTTGCCGATCAAGGGCTGATTGCCACCTTCGTCGCTGGGCCGCGGGCGGGGCAACCGATTGTCGATGGCGTTCCCATGCTGATCGTGTGGGCGCTCGGTCTTGTCACGTTCGGCCACTGGCTGCTGACGCGGACGAAATTCGGCAACTGGATTTATGCCGCCGGCGGTGACGCGCAAGCGGCGCGCTATGCGGGCGTGCCGGTCAATCGGGTGAAGATCCTCATGTTCGTGTTCACCGCGTTTTGCGCCACGGTGCTGGCGACATGCCAGGTGATGGAGTTTGGCTCTGCGGCGGCCGATCGCGGTTTGCTCAAGGAGTTCGAAGCGATCATTTGCGTCGTCATTGGCGGCGCGTTGCTGACGGGGGGCTATGGTTCGGTGATTGGGGCCGCGCTTGGCGCGCTGATCTTCGGCGTGGTGCAACAAGGACTGTTCTTCACCGGCGTGGAATCCAGCCTGTTCCGCGTGTTTCTCGGGGTCATTTTGCTGCTGGCCGTCATCCTCAATACCTACATCCGCCGGCTGATCACGGGAGAGCGCTGATGACCAATGAAGCCGCGCCCACCGTGATGGGCCAGGAGCTGGTGGCGCTTGAGAACATCGAGAAACACTTCGGTGCGGTGATCGCGCTGGCGGGGGTGTCGATCTCGGTCAAGGCCGGCGAGTGCCATTGTCTGCTTGGCGACAACGGTGCCGGCAAGTCGACCTTCATCAAGACGATGAGCGGTGTGCATAAACCCACCAAGGGTCGCATCCTGGTGGGTGGCCAGCCGGTCACGTTCAACAGCCCGCGCGACGCCATGGCAGCGGGGATCGCCACGGTCTACCAGGACCTAGCGATGATCCCGCTGATGTCGGTCACGCGCAATTTTTGGATGGGGCGGGAGCCGGAGCGTGGGTTCGGGCCGTTCCGACGGATCGACTTTGAGTTCGCCAACCGGGTCACCATGGACGAGATGCGCAAGATGGGCATCCAGCTGCGCGAACCAACCCAAGCTGTGGGCACGCTGTCGGGCGGCGAGCGGCAGACGGTGGCAATCGCGCGGGCGGTCTATTTCGGCGCCAAGGTGCTCATCCTCGACGAGCCGACTTCGGCGCTTGGCGTGCGGCAGACCTCCAATGTCTTGTCCACCATTGATCGGGTGCGCAAGAAGGGGATCGGTGTCGTCTTCATCACCCACAATGTGCGCCATGCCATGGCGGTGGGCGACCGCTTCACGGTGCTCAATCGGGGCCGGACGCTGGGCACGGCCCTGCGCGGCGAGATCAAGCCCGAGGAGTTGCAAGACCTGATGGCCGGTGGGCAAGAGCTGGCGGAACTGGAAGGATCGCTCGGCGGCACGGTGTGAGACGGGCGTCACAGCTCAAATGGTGAGCGAACGTGTGCCTTAATCTCGAGTCTGTTGCAAACAGTCAGCGACCGCTTTTTGCAAAAGAACAGGCGAAGACACCGACAGATGCGCAAGGCACATGCCCCTCATAGGATTGCGCTCGTGGGTGCTAATTTTGAGTTTACCTGGCTCAGTTAAGCCTGCTTGATTTGCCGGAGCGCCGCTTTATCTCCGGATTGGCAGCGGGGGCTGTTGAGATCTGGAGATATGGCATGCGCTCGCCCTACGGCCTTCTTTTTGGGCTTACCTTAGTCTTGACCTCCCCCGGCATCGCCTTTGCGGAGCGCGATGCCACGCCGGCTGAGACGCGCTGGGTGACGCAGGCTTTGGTGGGGATGGGCTACACCGCCATCAGCGACGTCGACGTCGTGGGCAATCGCTTCGTGGTCGACGCGCGCTCGCCGCGCGGGCGTGATGTGGACGTCCACCTCGATCGCCGCACGCTGCGCGTCTTGCGTGAAGTGCGCAGCTGAGCGAGCGGCCGGTGCCGGCTAGGCCCGCAAGGAGGTGTGGTTCTCGGCAGACGCTGAGATCCAGGCGCCAATCACCAGAAAGACGCCGGCTCCCCACAAAATCGCAGCGCCCGCGCCCGCGGTGTGCTCGACCGTGCTGCCATAGAGCCACGGGGTATAGGCGAGCGCCAAGCCATCGAGACAACACGCGACCGCCAAGCCAATGGCGACGCCCGTGAGCGCCTGTTGTCGCCTGAGGCCGGCCACGCGGATGATGGCCTCAACGAACGGCCAAGTGCCGGGGATCACGGCGGCATAAAGGATCACCCGGCCGACGCCCTCATAGATGCCCAGCGGTGCCAGGACGTTTAAGAGAAGCGCGGCGGACAGCCACAGGGCGGCGCCGAGCGCCATTAAAATGGCGATCTGGCGCACGGTGAGGCCAAGGGCGACGGGCTGAGTGGTCATGGGGGAACTCCAGGACGGGTTGTTTGACGGTCTGTAGCGGTCGCTACATTGTGCCTGAATGAAGCGGTTGCTACAAGAGGGGATGACCGATCAGACGCACCGCGATCGCCTGTTGACCGCCATGGCCGCCCATGTGCTCAGTCACGGGCTCAATGATGCCAGCTTGCGCCCACTCGCCCGTGCGGCGGGCACCAGTGATCGGATGTTGATCTATCATTTTGGATCGAAGGATCAGCTGATCGCCGCGTTGCTGGTGCATCTGGCGCGGGATTTCGAGCAGCTGTTGTCGGCCTTGATGACCGGTGAGCGTTTCGCGTCGGCCGAAGAGGCGGTGACACGACTGGTGGCGGCACAGACGCGGCCGGAGGTGATCGACTATGTGCGGGTGTGGCTGGAGATCGTCGCGGCGGCCGCGCGGGGCGGCCGGGCGCATCGCGATACCGGAGCTGTTATTCTGGCGGGGTTGACCCACTGGCTCGCCGACCGGCTGCCGCTTGACACGGCCGAGCCCCAGGCGGCGGCCCGCGCCATCATGGCTCGCATCGAGGGTGAGCTTGTCCTATGGGCGGTCTCCGACGCCAACCGGATCGCGCCGCCTGGCGATGATCCAACCCCGTCGTCCCCGTCATGATCGCTCCGCCGCGCGCCAATCGCTCAGCGCGTCCCACACCGGCGTGACGGCGGCGACCGAGGCGAGATAGGCGGCGTGGCTGGTATCAGCCTTTGTGATGGCGGCGGCGTCGGGCGCCTCGGCGGGGCCAAGCTTCGGCGCCACCCAGGTCGACAGGCAGGTGTCCATGTCGGGGAAAGCGCCGACGGCCACTGCCGCGATCATGGCGACGCCGGCGGCGCCCGCCTCCTCGCGCAGGCTTTGCCGCACCGGTACACCGAGCCGCTCGCTCAAAAGCCGCCGCAAGGCGGGCGAGCGGGCCGCCCCGCCGGTGACGCGCACCTCCGGCGGCACGCCGCCCATCGCCTCATAGCAGTGGCGCGCCGCGTGGCCGAGGCTCTCGCCGACCGCACGCGCCAAGTCGGCGATGCCGTGACCGCGTTCAAGACCCATGAAGGCCGCGCGAGCGGCGGGGTTGACGAACGGGCCGCGCTCCCCGGCTGTCGAGATGAACGGGTGATAGAGGAGCCCGGTCGCACGGCCACGGGTGAGCCACTCTTCAAGCCGGGCGAGCGGATCGGGGTCCGGTGCGCCC